>CAMVQX010000067.1 GCA_947169755.1 uncultured bacterium | reverse complement strand
CATTTACAATCGGCAAACCTTTTGATTGACGACCGCCTTCCGGGAAGTCATATACATTTAAGCTGTATACAGTACCCTTAGATGAGAAGAATAACACTTTATCGTGCATCATCGCAGTAAAGAAATGTTGAATGTCATCATCTTCTTTTGTTTTGATACCTGATTTGCCTCTTGTTGCTCTGTTTTGTCTTTCAAATGTATCAAGCGAAATACGTTTCAAATATCCTTGATGAGTAATAAATACAGCCATTGGAGTGTTTGGAGTTAAATCTTCAATTGTAACTTCACCCTGCTCCGGTAAAATTTGAGTTTTTCTCTCGTCACCGTATTTTTCTTTATCTTCAAGAAGTTCTGTTTTTATAATATCAAGAATTTTTTGACGACTTGCAAGAATATCTTCATATTCAGCAATTTTCTTGATCAATTCGTCATATTCAGCTTTTACTTTGTCTTGTTCCAAACCTGTTAATCTTCTCAATTGCATTTCCAAAATAGCATTTGATTGATCAACATCGAGTCCAAATCTGCTCATCAATGCGACTCTTGCATCATCAGCCGTTTTTGATTTTTTGATAATCTCAATAACTTCATCAATTGAGCCGAGAGCAATAATCAAGCCTGCTAAAATATGAGCTCTGATTTTTGCTTTTTTCAGGAAGAATATTGTCCTTCTTGTAACTATTTCTACTCTGTGTTCAACAAATTCAGACAAAACTTCATACAAATTCATCAATTTTGGTTGTTTACCGCATAATGCAAGCATATTTACACCAAAAGTTGTTGATAATTGAGTATATTTGAACAAATTATTTTTTACGACATCAGGTTTAGCATCACGTTTTAATTCAATTACGATACGTACGCCCTCTCTGTCGGATTCATCTCTGATATCTGAGATACCGTTGATTCTGCCTTCTTTTACCAAATCAGCCATTTTTTCGATAAGAACTGATTTATTAACCTGATAAGGAATTTCCGTTACAACGATTGCAGTACGAGATTGTCTGCCTGCACCGCCCGAAATTTCTTCAAAACCGGCAACGGCCTGCATTTTTATTGAGCCGCGGCCTGTCTCGTATGCTTGTTTTATGTCATTAAGTCCGATTATTGTTGCAGCTGTCGGGAAATCAGGTCCTTTAATATATTCCATCAATTCCGCAACTGTAATATTCGGGTTATCTATCAATGCTATTGTACCGTCAACAACTTCAGAAAGATTATGAGGCGGAACGTTTGTTGCCATACCAACAGCAATACCTGCACAACCGTTTAATAACAACATAGGAAGTCTTACAGGCAGAACGTAAGGTTCTTGTAAAGAGCCATCAAAGTTTGGTCCAAATTCAACAGTTTCGCAATCAATATCCGCAAGCATTGACTGAGTAATCTTGTGCATTCTTGCTTCTGTATAACGCATTGCAGCTGCACCGTCACCGTCAACAGAACCAAAGTTTCCATGCCCGTCAACTACCAGATATCTTGTGTTAAAGTCTTGCGCCAAACGAACTAAAGCTTCATATACGGAGCTATCACCGTGCGGATGATATTTACCGAGAACTTCACCAACGATACGTGCACATTTTTTAAACGGTTTGTCAGGTGTCATGCCAAGCTCGTTCATGGCGTATAATATACGTCTGTGAACAGGTTTAAGCCCATCTCTTACATCCGGCAATGCACGACCGACAATAACGCTCATTGCGTAGTCTATATATGAACGTTTCATTTCTTCTCTAATATTGACAGGAACTATTTTTCCGTCTGCAAACATATTTTGTTGATTACTCATTTTTACCTCTTAAAATCTGGCTATCCCTGATAGTATTGTATCACAAACAGGTTTAAATGAATAATTTTAAATGAAACTTTACAAATAAAAACAATATTTTAAACTATATTTATAAAGGCGGGATTGGTATCCCGCCCTACTATATACTATATTCAGTTTTGTTATTTATTAAAAATCCAAGAAAGTATATCTCTTAAATTGCCCATTGGCAAGCCTCTGTCTAAGCGTTTTTGCACCTCAACACGATTAAGTTCTTCAATCATTTGGTCATCTTCACCACTAATAAATCTTTGACAATCTTTTAATATTTTATCCTTCATATTATTAAGATTATCAACAACAGCACAATAATGAACAGTTATAGGTTGAGCTTCATTCTTTTTCCAAAATGAATACCTTATAGCAGGCAATGAACCATCATGAGGAGCTTTTATAGTGAAAAACGCAATATTAACTGCATCTTTACTTCCACCAATAATTGAATCATTTATAGCTTTAACGAATTCATCACAATTAGAAAAAACACCCCTCAACACAGCAACAGTACGACGATATTCAGGATCTTTGTAGATCTTCATCCCAAAGGTCTGTTTACTATTACTATAATCATAGCCAGAACTCTTAATTTTCATTAGATTACCCCTTTCGTGATCATATGAAAAAATTAAAATCTGTAAATAAAAATATTTGCTACGAACACAGAAATTCTATGCTATGCTATGCTATGCTATGCTATGAGGCATTATGACAGGGTTTTAGCCTTTGTAAAAAATTATTAAGATAAGTTTACGATTTAATAAAATTATAATTTTATTGCGTTACAAATTCCTCCCTTATTAGGGAGGATTAAGGTGGGTATTTGTATTGCGGGGCTAGTGTCGCCCCTGCACCCCACAGTTTCTTTCTTGTACCGACAAGAAAGAAACCAAAGAAACTCCCGACCTGCTCCTGCGTTCACATCAAATCTAATGCTCCACCAAAGGCGGAATGACTCGCTTCGCTCAAACAAATTCCGCCCTGTAATTGTGTCGCAAACATTTGATTGTTCACTCCGTCAAAGGTCGGACAATTTTTTTGACTGATTTTAGGCTATTTTATTTTAATTAATTGTTTTTTCAAATTTGTGTACGCAACAAAATTATAATTTATTGCGTAAAATTTTAATCTCCTTCCCCCGCAAGAGGGATGGAGGGGTAATATAAAAACTTTGGCTACTTTTTCATTTCTATGATACACTTGTTGTGCAAGGAGAAATTTCTATGATTATCATAATGGAACAGGGAGCTACTGAAGCTCAAGCCCAGAAGGTTTTAGACTTTTTACAGAGCCACGGTTTTGATGTCAGATACAAAAAAGGCGAAATCTACACAGTCATTGATGCCATAGGGGACAAAACAACAGTAACACCCGACAGACTTTCCGCTTTAGACGGTGTAAAAGAAGTTAAAATAATCAGAGAACCTTTCAGACTTGCTTCCCGTGACAGAAATCCGGAAGATACGGTCATTGAATTTTCTAACGGTGTAAAAGTCGGCGGGAAAAATAAACCTGTTATGATTGTCGGACCTTGCTCCGTTGAAGATTATGACGGGCTTTTACAAGTCGCTCAAGCTGCAAAAGAAATGGGCTGCGAATTTTTGAGAGGGGGCGCATTTAAACCAAGAACTTCTCCTTACGATTTTCAAGGTTATGGTGAAAAAGCTTTGCAATATTTACGACAAGCCGCTGATGAAACAGGGCTTTTGACAGTTTCTGAAGTTATGGACGCTTCTGATCTTGATATGATGTGTGACTATGTTGACGTTTTGCAAGTCGGCGCAAGAAACGTCCAAAATTTCAAATTATTACATGCCGTCGGAAAATCCAACAAACCTGTAATTTTGAAACGCGGGCTTTCAAGCACTATTAGAGAATTTTTATTGGCGGCAGAGCATATTTTATACAACGGAAATCCGAATGTTATTCTTTGTGAACGCGGCATCAGAAGTTTTGATAATGCTTTTACCCGTAACGTAATGGATATAGCTTCAATCCCCGTAATAAAGAAGCTTTCGCACTTGCCGATTATTGTCGATCCAAGCCATGGAACAGGACAACGATATTTGATTGAACCTATGGCAAAGGCAGGACTAATTGTCGGGGCTAACGGCATTATGATGGAAGTTCATCATGATCCCGAAAACGCTCTTTCTGACGGAAAACAAAGTCTGCCGATACCGATGTTTAAAGAAGTTATGAAAAATATTTACGAATTGGAGAATAAATGCTTAGGACAGGAATAGTAGGACTGCCAAATGTTGGCAAATCAACTTTATTTAATGCTTTAACAAGCGCAAAAAACGCACAAAGTGCTAATTACCCCTTTTGTACAATTGAGCCGAATATAGGCGTTGTAAACGTACCTGATGACAGATTGGCAATACTTGCAAAATTCTGTAAAACCGATGTAATTATTCCGACTGCAATTGAATTTGTTGATATAGCCGGACTCGTAAAAGGCGCAAGCAAAGGCGAGGGCTTAGGTAACCAGTTTTTACATAATATAAGAGAAGTTGATGCAATTATTCAGGTTGTAAGATGTTTTGACGATCCAAATACTATTCACGTTGCAGGGAAAGTTAACCCACTTGATGATATTGAAGTTATAAACACAGAACTTGCACTTGCTGATATGGCATCAGTTGAAAAGCAAATTGCAAAGGTTTCTAAAGTTGCAAAATCCGGTGATAAAACTGCAGTTTTGACTTTATCCGTTTTAGAAAAAATGCAAAAATTACTTGAAGATGCTTCATTTATAAACTTAAAAGATCATTTTAACGAAGATGAAATAGCGGTCGCAAAAACTCTGAACTTGATGTCAACAAAACCCGTTATTTATGCGGCTAATGTTTCGGAATACGATTTGAAAAACGGAAATGCTTATACGGAACAAGTAAAAGAGTACGCATCAAAACACAATGCCGAAGTTGTCCTTATTTCTGCAAAAATTGAGGAAGAACTGGCAGAACTCGGTGCTGATGAAGCAAAAGAATATTTGAATGAATTAGGAATTGAAGATAGCGGTATAAACCGAATGATTAAATCCGTTTACAAGCTGTTGAATCTTCTGACATTCATCACTGCAGGTGAAAAAGAAGTTCATGCTTGGACCGTTGTTGCGGGAGCAAAAGCTCCTCAAGCTGCCGGCGTAATCCATACCGATTTTGAAAAAGGATTTATCAGAGCGGAAATCACGCCGTACGAAGAGTTTGTGAAAAACGGTTCTTATGCCGCTTGCAAAGATAAAGGTGTTACACGCCTTGAGGGCAAAGATTACGTAGTTCAAGACGGCGATCTTGTTCACTTCAGATTTTCTGTTTAATTTTCAGAGCAAATTTCTCCTTATGATAAATTTTTATGCTAAGATATAATTCAAAAGGAGAAGTAATGAAAATTTTTGAAGAATTGCAAGCAAGAGGGCTTATTGCGCAAGTAACCGATGAAAATGAAATCCGTGATTTGATAAATAATGGCGGAGCAAGATTTTATATAGGGTTCGATCCAACGGCAGACTCATTGCATGTCGGACATTTTATGGCACTTTGCCTTATGAAACGACTTCAAATGGCGGGCAATAAACCTGTTGTATTGATAGGCGGCGGAACAGGTTATATCGGTGATCCTTCAGGAAGATCTGATATGCGTTCTATGATGACTCCTGAAATTATTCAACACAACTGTAATTGTTTCAAAAAACAGATGGAACGCTTTATTACATTCGGTGATGATGCGGCAATTATGGTAAACAATGCAGATTGGCTTTTAGACCTAAATTATATTGAACTTTTAAGAGAGGTTGGACCTTGTTTTTCAGTCAATAATATGCTTAGAGCAGAATGCTACAAACAAAGAATGGAAAAAGGATTAAGCTTTTTGGAATTCAACTATATGATTATGCAGGCGTATGATTTTTACCATTTGCATAATAATTACGGCTGCAATATGCAGTTTGGCGGAGATGACCAGTGGAGCAATATGCTTGCAGGTACTGAATTGATTCGCAAAAAAACAGGTGATGATGCTTATGCAATGACAATTACACTGTTGTTAAACAGCGAAGGTAAAAAAATGGGCAAAACAGCAAAAGGTGCAGTGTGGTTGGATCCGGAAAAAACTTCTCCGTTTGAATTTTATCAATATTGGAGAAATGTTGATGATGCAGATGTAATGAAGTGTATAAAAATGCTCACATTTATTCCGCTTGAAGAAATTGAAGCTATGGAACACTGGGAAGACAACCGCATCAATGAGAAAAAAGAAATTTTGGCATACAGTCTTACAGAACTTGTGCACGGAAAAGAAGAGGCTAATAAAGCAAAAGCCGCAGCATATGCATTATTCAGCGGTTCAGGTGACAGTGAAAATATGCCGACAACTGAACTTTCAGATGAGGATTTGGCTGAGAGCAATATAAATATTGTTAACTTGGTTGTGAAATGCGGTTTCGCTTCAAGTAAAGGGGAAGCTAAACGTTTAATTCAGCAAGGCGGAGTCAGCGTAAATGATGAAACCGTTTCGACTTTGGATAAAACATTTACGAAAGACGAATTAAAAGACGGGTTAAAGGTTAAAAAAGGTAAAAAACACTTCCACAAAGTAATTTATAAAGGATAGTTTATGTCTGAAAAATCCGAAAAAGCAAAAGAATTATTTAAATCAGGATATAATTGTTCTCAAGCTGTTCTTGGTGTATTTTGCGAAGAATTAGGTCTGGATTTTGAAACAGCAATGAAAATTTCATCCTCTTTTGGCGGCGGCATGGGTAGAATGAGAGAGGTTTGCGGAACTGTCAGCGGAATGTTTATGGCTGCAGGTTTGATGTTTGGTGAATCTGATAACTCAAATCCTTCTGCAAAAGGTGAATTATATAAGAGAATTCAAGATCTAGCCGAAAAATTTAAAGAACAGAACGGCAGCATTATTTGCCGAGAATTGCTTCAGGGCATTGAATCGTCAACTTCTCCAATGCCGTCTGAAAGAACAGAAAGCTATTATAAGAAGCGTCCTTGCGTTGATCTGGTTGGTGATGCTGTTGAAATTTTTGAAGAATACATAGCTAAACAAGCCCTTCCTTCAAAGCTTTAACAGCGGCTTGAGTTCTGTCATCAACCACAAGTTTTTGGATAATATTGCAAACATGTGCTTTTGCCGTATGCTCTGAAATTGTCAGTGCATCAGCGATTTCGCTATTGGATAATCCGTCAACAACCAATTTTAAAACTTCATATTCTCTTTGGGTAAGATTTGCGTGCTGTTCTTTGAACATTGCTCTGGACATTTGACGCGGCGGAATAACACCGCAATTTTTCTCCCTCAAAATAGGAACAACTTGCGGATCAAGCCACATCGCACCTTCGTTCACAGTTTTGATAACCATTTTGAGTGTATCTGTACAAATATCTTTTAATGCATAAGCACAAGCGCCGGCGTGTAATGCATCAAGCACTTCTTTTTCACTTAAATGCGCTGTTAGAATAACGATTTTTGCTTTACGATCATATTCAAGAATTTTTTTCGCAGCTTCAATTCCTGAAATATCAGGTAATCCTATATCCATTAAAACGACATCAGGTCTGTCAGATTTATATTTTTCTATAGCTTCTTTTCCGCTTTGTGCTTCTGATGAAACAACAATCTCATCTTGCCCTTCAAAAAGCGAAACGAGCCCGACACGGATTAATTTTTGATCTTCTACAAGCAGTACATTAACAGTCATAATATCTCTCCTATACCACTTATAAAATTAAAGAGCCGTTAATTAATCCCTTTTGTAAGAATAACTAACGGCAATATTAAACATAAATAATTTTTAAATCAGATTTGGATTTAAATATTAAATAATTCATTAACGGCTTTTTCGTCAGCTAAAGCTTTCTGTTCAAGAGCTTTAGCTTTTTCTCCGGCTAAAATCATATTGTATGGTAAAAATCTTTTTGGGTTAAATAACCATGCCAAAAGCTTTCTACCGGGGAATTTTACAACTCCAAAGTGATCTAATCCTGTCAAGCCTTCAGGAGATTCCGGAAATGTTTCCATTACCTTACCTGTTTCTCTTTCAACAACTTGCGTAGCTTTAGCGGACCAATCAAAAATTGAATCATACCTAGTTAATTTATTTTGTTCTGTCTTAAACTGTTTAAATCCTCTGCGCACAACTTCGCGTGTAGCTCCAATATAGTCGAAAAGTGTTTTTGTAGCTTCATTTTTTATAAATAAAGCGCAGTCTTTCCCTATTTCTGCAGCTTCTTTGCTACCTGCATACCTAAAAGCCCCGAACTGCGGACATGGTTTGTTACAATCTAAATTTACCTGCATATATTTTCTCCTTTTTTATTACTAAAACACATAAAAAATTTTTTTGCTACAAAATGAACAAAAAATTTTAAGCTTCGTTATATAGATGTAGCAAATATGAAAGG
>CAMVQX010000066.1 GCA_947169755.1 uncultured bacterium | reverse complement strand
TTCCCATACCGACGCATTGTGCACCTTGTCCGGGGAATAAAAATGCTATCTTTTTAGTCATAGTGTCTCCTTAATTCTAGCAGATGCCGTCACGAAGTCTTACAATTGCAGCACCCCAAGTCATACCTGCACCAAATCCGCAAAGAAGTGCTGTGGAATTTAATTTCATTGTGCCTTTTTCAACACCTTCAACAAGTGCAATAGGGATAGATGCGGCAGATGTATTGCCATAATGTTCCAAATTTGTAATAACTTTTTCATCAGGAATTCCGATACGTTCCTGAACGGCTTGAATAATTCTTATATTTGCTTGATGCGGAACCATATAATCAATGTCTTTTACGGTCAAACCTGATTTTGTAATCAATTCTTCAACATATCCCGGCAAAAGTTTTACGACAAACGAATAAACTCCGCGTCCGTTCATACGAATTTTCATTTCACGTTTTTCGTTCGGTTCAACAAGCGGGCATGTTTCACCATCCAAATGCAATTCTATCAAACCGCCTTGGCTTCCGTCAGCTTGAATATCTATTGCAATAATATCATCAACTCCGTCATCAGATGGAGTTACAACCATAGCACCTGCGCCGTCACCAAACAGAATTGATGTTCCTCTGTCTGTCCAATCCAAAAGTCTTGAGTTGTTATCTGTTGCAACGATTAAGATGTTTTTATACATTCCTGATGCAATCATACCTTTTGCAATACTCAAACCGTAAATCAAACCTGAGCATGCCGCAGAAACATCAAATGCAGGAATGTGTTTTTTTATACCCAAACGGTTATGAATTTGACAACCCATAGAATACATTTCAATCGGGGCTGCAGAAGCGGCAATTATCAAATCTAAATCTTCAGCATCAATACCTGCTTTTTCGAGAGCATTTCTTGCAGCTTTTTCACCCAAATCAATAGCGTTTTCGTTTCCGGAAACCAAGCGTCTTTCTTTTATTCCGGTACGGGAATAAATCCACTCATCAGACGTTTCATACAGTTTTGTCAAATCTTCGTTTGTAACAACTGTTTCCGGAACACAATATCCTATACCTGCTATTTTTAATGGTGTCAAATTTGTCATTACCTGTTTATACTTTCTGATATTCTGGAATTAATATCTTTATTTAAAACTCTTACAGCAGCACCTACTGCATTTTTCATTGCATAAGCTGAACTTCTTCCATGTGCTATAACTGAAATTCCGTTTACACCAAGAAGAAGCATTCCGCCAAAACCTTCCCAGTTAATTCTTTTCAAAATTCTTCTCAAAAATGGTTTTGCCATAAGTCCTATGATTGAGCCGATAATATCCGATTTGAATTCGGATCTTATCATTTTCAAGAGCATTGATGCCGTACTTTCTGTAACTTTTAGCACAATATTTCCTGCAAAACCGTCTGCAACAATAACATCAGCCTTGTTTTTGAAAACTTCTTTGCCTTCAATGTTGCCGACAAAATCAAATCGACCTTCTTCGTGCATATGTTTTAAAAGCGGGTAGGTTTCTTTAACGAGTTCATTGCCCTTACCTTCTTCTTCACCAATACTCAAAATACCCAATTTAGGATTTTCAATACCAAGGCTCAATTTTGCGTAAGCAACGCCCATTTCCGCAAACTGAGTAAGCATGCCTGCGTTACAATCACTGTTTGCACCGCCGTCAATTAAAACAACAGGTTTTTGCATTGTAGGAAGTGTAACAGCTATTGCAGGTCTTGTAATGCCTGGTATTCTACCCAAACCAAACAAACTGGCAGCCATTGCCGCACCTGTCGAACCCGCAGAAACAACAGCTTCGCATCTGCCTTGAGCGACAGCATTAACGGATGCAACTATTGAAGAATCTTTCTTTTTACGTATTGAAAGTCCAACTGCCTCACCCATACCTATAACTTCAGAGGCATGAGTAATTGTGTAATCTATTTTATCTAAATCAATTTTAATTTTTCTTTTATGTCCCTTAGTACCACAATCCGACAAAATATAACCTACAGAACGAATCCTATCTAATTCCGCTTGTATTTCATCTTCTTTTCCAACTAATTCCAACCCTACATTATATTCCATCGCAGCCCAAAGCGCACCTTCTACAATATTTTTTGGTGCATAATCTCCGCCCATTGCGTCTATAGCTATTCTTGCCATCAACCTCTCCCTGTATGTGATTTTGGAATGTGAAAAGCCGGAGAATTCCGATAAAACTTTTCACATTTCATATTCACTAATTTTATTCTGCTTTTTCTTCAGAAGCTTCTTCTTTTACTTCTTCAGCTTTTTCTTCAACAACTTTTGTTTCTTCAGCAACTGCTTCAGCTTTTTTAGTTGATTTTTTTGCTGTTGTTTTTTTAGCCGGTTTTTTTACTTCTGCAACTTCTTCTACTCTGTCTTTCAATCTAACCGGTTTACCTTTGTATGTACCACAAGCTGTACAAACTGTGTGTGCTAACACTGTTTCACCACAATTTGGGCATTTTGTAGTTTCTGGTTTTGTTGCTTTCCAATTACTTCTTCTGCTTCCTTGAGCGGAATGTCCTGTTCTTTTCTTTGGTACTGCCATTTTTCTTTTTCCTTTTTATTCTTACTACTATTTATTTTTCGGTTCTATTGTGATGTTTTTAAAAACATCTAACCTTGGGTCGGATAAATTTTCTTCTTTTAGAAAATTGTTCCCATTACAATTTATACCACAAACTTTCTTATTTGGTAAATTTAATATTACAGATTGATACAATAAGTCATAAATATCAATTTCATCTTCGCCGTTCAGATCTGTTATAAACTGTTCTCCCGACAATTCTGTTTCTGCGCCGTATTCTTCTTGCAGAGCTGTTTTTGCAAACATTTCATTTATAGAAAAATCCAATTTATATTCAAATTCTTTTAAACATAAATCACATTCCAAAATTAAAGTTCCTTTAACATTTCCTGCAATTTCAATAAATTCACCAAGAGAAGTTATTTTCAAATCCGAAACAATATTATCAACAGAATTTATTCCTTCGATTTTGTCATCAAAATGAAACTCCATTGATTTTGACGGTTTATTTTCTAATTCTTCTATAGAAATTTTGTAGCTCACGCGTATTGTTCCTCTTGAAGCGCAACTGCCGCAATTTGATTTGAAACAAATGAAACTTTTTTCAATGGGCCCATAGTTTCTTTTTCAATAAATTTAGCTGTTGCAGATTTCATTGCTGCTTGTAATTCTGTATATAACTCTTCAGCATTGTCAACATACAAAACTAAAGGTGCTGTTGAACCTTTGATAAAAACTAAAACAGAAGTTCTTTTTTTAATATTTTGAGCATTAAATTGTTGCGCCATAAATCCCTCCGTATAACGATTATATCTTCAAAATATATGGCATGTCAATTTTAATTAACATAAAACATTAATAAGGTTTACTTCCTGTTGCTTTATAAAGACTTATTGAATCCGCCATACATTCAACTTTTTGCATTGCAACAAGTTTTTCTATAGTTAAAAGATTTTCCTGATATTGGATTAAATCAAGTTTAGAAATTATTCCTTGATTGTATTTCTTTTCGCTGTAACCGAAATCTTTCTTTTCAAGATTATACTGCTCGACAGTTTGTGCCATTTTATCACGGTCTAATTTTGAAGCAACAAGTGCATCGTTAACCTCTTGTATTGCGGTTAAATTTGTCTTGTAATAATTCTGTAGAATTCTTTCGTAAGTTGCTTTTTTAAGTTTCAAATTAGCAATTTTTGCTCCGCCTGTAAATAATGGTAAAATTAAACCGCCGCCTAAGCTTGCAAGCATATCTTTAGTCGAAAAAAGGCTTCCTATTTCCGACGCTCCAAAGAGTGCCAAACCTGAAAGGGTTATTGACGGTAAAAATTCTTTTCTTGCCACTCTTACATCAATTCCTGCTTTTTCAACCATTAATTCAGCTTTCATATAATCAGGTCTTTGAGTAATTGTTTCTGATGAAATTTCTTCAGGAACAACAAGTTCCCAATTAATATCATCAATTGATGCACGTTTTAAAGTTTCTGCGTTTTCCGGACTTTCACCAATCAAAACACACAACTGATTTAATAATTGTTTTCTTTGTTTTTGCAATTCTATCAAATCCGTTTGACCTGCAACAAGTGCTTTGTTAGCTTTGATTGTGTCGGCAGTAGAGGTCAAACCTTCTTTATTTCTCTTTAAGAATAAATTATAAATTTCTTGTCTTATATTCACAATTTTTTCTTGCAATTCTATAACTTTATCTAAGTTGACAATGTTTAAATATACAGCACCAACTGCAGATGCTATTGCAATATATGCTGCGCGTTCATCAAGTTTTGAACCTTCGTAGAGTTTTTTAACTGATTTTGTTTTATCACGATTTTTTAAGAATATATCTGCTTCATAGCTTACTATCGCAGGTACGCCGTATCCTGCAGAAGTTTTTGTCATACCGGGCATCTTGTTCAGACCGCCACCGCCTGCGACAGTAAGTTGCGGCAATTCGTTAGCAAACTGTAACTTTACATTCTGATAATATTCATCAACATTCAATGTTGCCATTTTTAAATCATAGTTATTTATAACGGCTTTTTCTATATATCCTGTCAGAATATTATCATTAAAATTTTCCCACCAATCCATGTTTATATATGCAAATTTGTAATCATCAGATACTTTTTTATCTTTTTTTACCATGCTTTTAAACTGTTTCGGGGTATTAGTTTCAACTGCTAATGCAGGCATGAAATTTATTCCGACCAAACTTACCAAAATTGCTGTTGCTATTATCTTTTTCATTGTTTTTCCTTTTATATATTGCATTTTTTCTATCAGTATGTTAGCATAATATTGTTGTAAATGCAACATATTTTTTTTACAACAAAGTAAGATTATGGATAACGAACTACAAGAAATTCACTACACAGACAGTATACATTATGAGTTGGAAAAAACCGCAAAACTTATGCGGAAATTAACTGTACAATTGTTTGAAAAATTAAGTATAGAAATTTCACTTGATGAATGTTGTGCTCTTGACATGATTTCTTGTAACGAAGGGATTTGCCAGAGGGATTTAGCAAAACTTATGCTTAAAGACAGGGCAAATACGGGGCGCATTCTTGATGTTTTGGAAAAAAAGGGATTCATAAAAAGATTTATTGACATAAAAAATAATCGTTTGGTTAGAAAAATGGGTATTACGGCTGCCGGGACAAAAATATTAAAAGAAATTTCAAATAAACTAAGATCCTATCTCGAAAATGTTACCAGTGCCGTTCCTAAGAAAGAGATTGAAAAAGTTCAAAATGTTTTAAAAGATTTCAGATTAAATTTAGAAAAAATAGTAGAAATGAAAATATAGAGGTAAAAATGGAAGAACAAAAAGAAGTACAGAAAGAAGTTCAGGCTGAAGAAGCTAAAAAGGAACATAAACCGTTTAAAAGATATATCGCTATTGTTGCGGCTATTTTAGTTATCTGCGGTGTGGCATATTTGGTTCGTGATTCGTTGATGTATCAATCAACAGATGATGCTTACGTTGAAACAACAACCGTTCAAGTTGCTCCGCGTGTAAGCGGTCAGGTTGTTGAAGTTTATATTAAAGATAATCAAAAGATTAAAGAAGGCGATAAAATTGCCAAGATTGATTCTATAGATTATGAAGTTGCACTTGCTCAGGCAGATGCAAAATATCAAAGAATTTTATTAAACCAACAAAACGCTCAGGCAAACTATAAAGCATCTCAAACAAATATTGATGTTGCAAAAAGCGATTTAGACAGGTATGAAGCTTTGTATGCCGAAGGCGCTGTTTCAAAACAAACTCTTGATATGGCTCAAGCAAAATATGATTCTGCATTGGCTGGAAAAATTCAATCAGAACAAGCTTTGTTATCAGGTGAAGGTAAAAAAGTTGCCGATGCTGATTTGAAAGAAGCAAAAGCTTTGAAAGACAGAGCGGAATTAAATCTTTCTTATACAGAAGTAAAAGCTCCTCAATCAGGTACGATTTCATCACGTCGCGTTGAAAAAGGTATGTATGTCAATGTTGGAACTCCTTTATGTGTAATTGTTCCTGATGATGTTTGGGTAGTTGCAAACTTTAAAGAAAACCAATTACGTCATATGAAAGTCGGTCAGGAAGTTGATATTAAAATTGATACATATCCAAACCATACATTCAAAGGTAAAATTGACAGTATTCAAAGAGCATCAGGTGCTAAATCAAGTCTTTTCCCGCCTGAAAATGCTGTAGGTTCATTTGTAAAAATTGTACAAAGAATTCCTGTAAAAATTGTATTTACAGAAGATATTGACCCGAATGAATTTAATATAGTTCCGGGAATGTCAGTTGTACCAAAAGTCAGAGTTAAGTAGAAAGTTTTAAACATAATGTCGACCCAAATAATCTCAGAAGATGATGAAAATAAATACTTGCCGGAGCATCCGTGGATTGCATGTTTACCTATTATGCTTGCAATTATCACATATGTACTTGACGGAACTATCGCCAATGTGGCATTGCCGCACATGGCAGGGAGTTTTGCTGCAACCCGTGATGAAAGTATGTGGATTTTGACAAGTTATATTATTGCAGGAGGTATTGTTATTCCTTCTGTAAGTTTCTTCTCAAAATTATTTGGCAGAAAAAACTTTTTTACTATAAGTATATTATTGTTTACTGTGGCTTCATTTTTGTGCGGAACAGCGCATAACATGGCAGAAATGGTTTTTTATCGTGTATTGCAAGGTGCAGGTGGTGGTGGGTTATTACCGATAGCTCAAGCATTAATGATGGAGAGTTTTCCAAAAAATGAGCGTGGAAAATCAATTGCTGTGTTTGGAATGGGAGTAATTGTTGCTCCGATTGTAGGTCCGGTATTAGGTGGTTGGATTACAGATAACTGGACTTGGCCTTGGATTTATTTTATAAATGTTCCTATAGGCTGCGTGGCTGCGGTATTGTCGCACAAGCTGCTTTATAATCCTCCTTATGCAAGAAAACAAAAAAATGTAAAAACTGATTGGTGGGGATTTTTATTTTTAGTTTTATGGCTTGCAACTTTGCAAGTATTCTTTGATAAAGGAAATAATGCAGATTGGTTCAATGCGGCTTGGATAAGGTGGTTGTTTGTTTTTTCTTGTACAAACGGTATTTTATTTTTTGTTTCTCAACTTGTAAAACTGAAAAAGAATGATGAGCCGTTAATTGATTTGTCAATATTCAGAGACAGAAGTTTTACTGTCGGAACGTTTATTCAAGTTGTAATGAATTCTGTGTTATATGCAACAGTTGCTATTTTGCCTCAGTTTTTACAAAATATGATGGGCTATACGGCATATTTAAGCGGTTTGTCTATGATGCCAAGAGGTGTCGGGGCTTTGAGCGGAATGATTATATGCGCATTTATTGCTGACAAAGCCGATAAAAGATTTATGGTAATGTTGGGATTATTTTTGATGGGCAGTGCGGCAGTATATTTAGGATTTTTAAATTTACAGATATCTAAGATAAGTATAATGTTACCAAATATGTTAATGGGATTTGGTACAGCATTGGCAATGACACCTATAATAAATTTGTCTATGGAAACTCTTTCAAATCAACAGATGACAAATGCATCAGGTATTCAGAATTTGTTAAAAAATATTGGCGGTGCAATTGGAACGTCTTTAGTTGCAACATTTTTGACAAGGTTTGCCCAAGTTCATCAATTTATGATGGTTGGAAAATTAAGTGATTTAAATCCTGTTTATGCAGAACGTGTTCAGGCAACAGCCGGTGCATTGATGCAATATACGAGTCCTGATGTTGCACGTCATATGGCAGAATATGTGCAATATGGAACTTTGCTTAAACAATCTACATTGTGGGCATTTATGGATTCTTTCAGAATATTCGGATTGTTATGTATAGCATTGATTCCTTTGTTACTTCTGTTTAAAAAGGGCAAGAGCCGCGGATAAAATTTTATAGTACCATGAATTTTTTTGTAAATATTTGTAACAACATGCCGAAACATGTCTAAAGTTTTGATTTATAGCTGCCGATATATGAATTGGGAGAAAATCCCGAGTGTATATTTCTATAGTAGGTACATAATATATATAAAGTATATGTATTTATTAAGAAATGTAACGTAAGTAAAAGGTTCTATATCCAGTAAAATCAAGTGTTTTACGACGAGTTAAAAAATTGTTGGCAGAGCATGCGCAATTTTAGACAAAAACATGTTTTTACATGGGTATAGAGAAAGTATAAAGAA
>CAMVQX010000065.1 GCA_947169755.1 uncultured bacterium | reverse complement strand
GAAAACCAAATGTGGAAAAAAGAAGCTTGGGGTGAAACATTTAAAAAGTTTGAGCTCGACAGATTTGCATCTATCCGCCCTTATCTTATTCCTTTAAAGAAAGCAAAACCTATAGATGTTATAGAAAAAGTTAAAGCTGCGACACTTTTTATTGCAGGAGAAAAAGATCCTACAGTACACCCGTGGCACACAAAAGAATTGTATGAAAAAGCAATTTGTACAAAAAAATATAAAGAATTTGAAAACGGCTGCCACGCAGAAGATTTATTCCTGCATTTTAAAAAAGATTTTTCAGAACTTTGTGTTGAATGGTTAAAGAATTAAAAAGACCACCTAAGTGGTCTTTTTAACTTATTCTCCATATTTAATTCTTATTTTTCCGCCTTCGCGAATGATTTCAGATCTTTCCATGTTTTTCATTTTTCTGTCAATCGCTTGTTGAATTTGATTTTGCACATCTTGCATTTGAGTTTTTACTTCTTGAATCTGCTCTGCCTCTGTTTTTGAGTTTTTCCTAAAACGAGCTTTTTCAGTGTCAACATCATTGTAATAGTCAATTTGTTCCAGTCTGAATTTATTTTCTTGCATAGTCTGCATATCGTGCATCGGGGACATACTTGATGCCGGAATTATCGGCATACTTTCAAACGCAAATGCCGGCATTGCCGAACAAATAAACGCAAGGACTAAAAACTTTTTCATATTAATTCTCCTATTTTATGCGGAATACAACGTTTGCAACCGCAGTAACTTTCTTTTCAATAGTAGAGGTATCATTTATACCCATATCTGATACATTAGTTGAGTCTACAGGTGTAATTTGGAAAACACCCATGTTAACAGCCTGAATTTTAGCCGGTCTGTTATGAGTAGCTTTTAACATAGCAGTTGCTCTGTCTTTTGCATCAGTAGTTGCATCTTTCAACAATTCAACTTTTAAATCAGATAATTTTGAATAAAAATATTCAGTATTCAAAATATTTATATCAATACCTTGATCCAAAAGGTTTTGAATATCCGTTGAAACTTCCTTAATCTTTTTTACATCATCTGATTTTACAACAACAGATTGCGTCAAATTATAATAAGCAACATCATTTGTCATATTGCCGTTAGCATTGTATTTGTATGAATAATAGCCATTTGCTGATTGTACATCAATATCAGTCAAACCTTTGTCTTCTAAATATTTTTTAACAACAGGAAGTTGTTTTTTTACTACATTGTACGCGATTTGTTTATTAGCTTCACGTGCCATAATTTCAAACTCCATACGAGCGGAATCTGAAGTTACTACCTTATAAGCAGAACCTGTAACACTGATTCTGTTGTCAGACATTTTACCCGTTCCGGAATTTACAGCAATAATCAAACCTAAAGCCAATACCAAACCTAATCCAAACAATTGGAACTTTTCTAATTTTTCTATCATTTTCTTACTCCTTTTCTAATTTTTCTATCATTTTCTTACTCCTTTCCTAGATTATACATAAATTTTTTTTAAAAATCAATTGCGCACAAAAAAAATATATGCTACAATTACAACACAAAAATTAAGAGGTGTAGTATGAACAATTATTTGGAAAAAGTATTAACAGACGTTAAAAATAAAAATTCCCATGAAATAGAATATATTCAAGCTGTAGATGAAGTTTTATCAACACTTGAACCTGTTATTAACAAACACCCGGAATATGAAAAAATCGCATTATTGGAAAGAATGGTAGAACCTGAGAGAATAATTTCATTCCGAGTTCCTTATATCAATGATGAAGGTCAAACAATTGTTCATAGAGGCTACAGAGTACAATATAGCAGTCTTATAGGTCCATATAAAGGCGGTTTAAGATTTCATCCCAGTGTAAATCAAAGCATCATGAAATTTCTTGGTTTTGAACAAATATTTAAAAATGCTTTAACAGGACTTCCTATAGGAGGCGGTAAAGGCGGTTCGGATTTCGATCCTAAAGGCAAATCCGACGGCGAAATTATGAGATTTTGCCAAAGCTTTATGACCGAATTGCAGCGTCATATAGGTCAAGACGTAGACGTACCTGCCGGTGATATAGGTGTAGGAGAACGCGAAATAGGTTACCTTTTCGGTCAATTCAAAAGAATCAGAGATGCATATGAAGGCGGAGTCTTAACCGGAAAAGGTCTTTCATACGGCGGTTCATTAGCAAGAAAAGAAGCAACCGGTTTTGGATTGATATATTTTATGCGAGAAATGCTTATAGCAAATGGCAATCAATCTTTGAAAGGCAAAACCGTTACCATATCCGGCGCAGGCAATGTCGCAATATATGCATGCCAGAAAGCTCAAGAATACGGTGCAAATGTCGTTGCAATGAGCGATTCTAAAGGTTGTATCTACGATCCTAACGGAATTGATTTGGATTTAATAAAACAAATTAAAGAAGTTGAAAGAGGAAGAATTTTTGAATACAAAAACAAACATCCAGAAGCGCAATATTTTGAATGCACAGGAGAAGATTCCCCAATTTGGAATATAAAAACAGATATAGCACTCCCTTGCGCAACACAAAACGAAGTTAATTTAAATTCGGCAAAAAAACTTGTCGAAAACGGAGTAATTGCTGTAGGTGAAGGCGCAAACATGCCTTGTACAAAAGAAGCAACAGAATATTTCTTAGAACATAACGTTCTTGTTGCTCCGGCAAAAGCTGCAAATGCCGGTGGTGTTGCTACTTCTGCAATTGAAATGAGCCAAAACAGTATGAGATATTATTTTACTTTTGAAGAAGTCGACAAAAAGCTCAATGACATAATGGTAAATATTTTCAAATCTTGTCAAGATGCTGCAGAACACTATAATCTTGGCAACAACTATGTTGCAGGTGCAAACATTGCAGCATTCAGAAAACTTGCAAAAGCTATGAAAGCTCAAGGTATTGTTTAAAAATCAGGGAATAAGCTATCAATTTTTGTACAAGCATCGGATTTTTTCTTGATATATTTGTATTTGTTTGCTTTGCAATAATCTGTTGCAATAGTTTTTAAGTTGCTAATAAAATCTTTATCCATTTTAATAGCATATTCAGATTGAAGAATTTCTCTGTTATTCTTGTACTCATCACCATTAGCGGACGTTAAAGGAAAAAGTAACGGCAATGTTTTTTGACGTCTTACCTGATAATTAACACACTCATTCTTTATAAAGATAGACATCGTAGAATCCATTTTAAAATTTCTGGAAACATTCAGACAAATCTGATACTGAGCCTTGTAACTATCATTCATTTTTTTGAGTGCAACCATTTTATCAGAAGCACAAAAACCTGCCTGAGCTGTAATTAAAATAACAAACAATAAAACTAATTTTTTCATACGCAGATTATAACATATAATTTATATTTTATGCAACAAAGTAACAGAACAAACATTATTTACGCCCAGATTGTAAAGTTTTATAATTCCGTTATGGGCATTAATTATTTGTCTTGCCAAATATAACCCCAAACTGCACCCAACTTTATCCATTCTTGATAAAAACACATTATTTAATTTTTCCTGAGTTCCGTAGGGATTCTCAAAAACAAAATCAATCTGAGCAATATCGCTTTTACTAACAATTTTACACTCAATATCCGAAATAGAATTTGAAATACAATAATTTATAATATATTCAAAAGCTTTTTTTAATTGAATTTTATCTGCACATATCAAATTCAAAGCACTTTGAGATTTTATAACAAAATTTATATGTTTCTTCGCCAACAAAGTTTCATTATAATTCAAACACTTATTTAATATTTCAACAACATCAATAATTTCCAAATCAAGTACAATATCACGATTTTCATACTTATAAGACGAAAGAATACCGGAAATCATTTTATACACAGATTTACAGGAAGTTAAAGTTAAATTAAGCATTTCTTTTTGAGCAAAATTTAAACTGCCGAAATTTTCTTTTACCAACAATTCTAATGCACGTATCTGTGCAATAATAGGAATTTTCAAATCATGATTTAATGTAGATATAAATTCTTCCCTTTGCTTATAAGCCAGTTTCTTAAAATCCGTCATCCTATAATAATATTTTGTTATATAAAAAATTAATATTACCCAATAGACTAATTCTTACTAAAACTTAAAAATTATTGAATTTGAGCATTTTATATAGTAGAATTTGAGGAGAGAGGGATATTTATGAAAAAATTTTTTATATATTTTGCAGGGAGCATAGTTGCTTTGTTGCTTGTTTTGTATCTTGGATTTTTATTTATTTTGCCAAATGTCGTAGATTTGACCAAATATATGCCGGAAATCCAAAAACTCGTAAAAGAACAAGCTAATGTTGACTTATCGGTAGAAAATCCAAAGATTAGCACCAATTGGCTTTTACAAGCAGGAATAAAAACAGGTAAAGTAAACATAAAACTTCCTGACGGCTCTACAATTTTAGAAACAGACGGAATAAAGTTCAGAATTTCACTACCAAATTTACTATTCCTAACTGTTAAAGCATCGTGCGCAGAAATAAAATCTCCAAGAATTAATCTTGAAATAGCTAATGGTGAGCAGTTTAAGTTTATGACACTTATTGAAGATATTTTAAACCGCAAAAAAAATGAACTGCCAAAAGAAACAAAACCTTTACCTATTGATATATCAAAAATAAAATACAGATTGGTTAATGCAAAAATTACGGATTACAAAGTTATTGTAAATGATATAGAAACGGGGCACACTCTTTCTCTGGAAGGTGATAAATTGACTGGCGGTTACAAACACAGAGAAATCGGGAAAATTAAAACAATTGCCAAAGTATCAAGTGATAACGAAGAAAAAATAATTGCAAAATTGAATATAGATTCATATATTCCGCCGGCAAGAGAAAAAGATCCCGAAGATGATCCGGCAGAAAAAATAGAAATGCCGTTTTTAAATCCGGTTCTTGTATACAGAAATTACGACTTGAAATCAAATATTGATGCTAAATTAAAAATACGAAAAGATGACAAATTCAAAATCAAAGGTAATTTATCCGCAGATGATATTACAATGACACTTTCAGGATATAAATTGCCAAAATCATATATAAAAGCAAAATTTAACGGAAATAATGCCGATATAGATACTGATTTAACAATTGCAAAAGATCAGTCAATAAAATTGTTCGGCAAATTAGGATACGGGGAAAACCCGAATTTAAATATCAATTTGTTTACGGACCGAATTTTCTTTAATAATATGGTTATTTTGTCAAAAGCAGTTTTAGATACCCTTCATATAAAAAATAACCTTTCTTACATAAAGGCAAACGGTTACTGGATAGGTAGAACAAATATAAAAACTGATTTTAAAAAGATATTCTCAACCGGTGCAATAATTGCTCGCGACGGGAGTTTTACAAACGGCGCAACAAATCTTGTATTTGATAAAATCAGAGCTAATCTTATTTTTGACGATGACAAATTAAATATCACAAACACATCGGTCTTTGTAAACGGTAAAATTCTGGAAGCCGAAGGAATAATAGATAACGATACATACACCGACATCACAGTTCATTCCGAAAAATTACCGTTAGAAGGCTTATTTAAAGCCTTTGCCCCGTCAGATTTGAAAAGATCTATCTCACTTACTTCCGGCACTGCAACAGTTGATGCCAAAATACAAGGACAATTAAAACAAGCTGTAGCATATGCTAATGCAATTATCGAAAATTTAACGCTAAGAAATTCAAATATTGTAATCAACAACGAAAAGTTTATTGTAGGCGCAGTTACAGATTTGAAAACTATTGACGGAAATATTACAAATAAAAATTTAAAAATTACTTTGCCAAAAACAAATTCAACCGTTCAAAATCCGAATTTAACAGTAAAATTGACTGAACAGGATATTAATATTGAACCGTCTAATTTGATTGTTAACAGTAATTCAAAAATAGGTTTTACAGGATATTTAAAAAACTATTCTTCCAATCCTGATTTAAATATAGTTGCAGACGGCTATTTAAATGCCACAGATTTGCGGAAATTTGCCGGAATACAGGCTGAACCGTTTATAGAAGCCAGGGGAAATTTGCCGGTCAAAGTAAAAGTTAACGGAGACAGTAAAAAACAATCAGTAATACTACAGGTCAAATCCGATAAAGCAAATTTCATAACGCCTATTGCTATTCAAAGTATGCTTGACAAACAAAGCATACTACAAGCAAAAATCGACCGTAAAAAAGATCGGCTGCATATAAAACAAACAGGCTTATATACAAATGCCTCACAGTTTACTGATGATTTAGAAAACAACATGTTAAATGTTCAAAAAATTGCCGAAATTTCAGGTACTATTGTAAAACTTAATACCGCTCATCCGTTTATAAATTTAATAAAAATTGAAATTCCAAAAGAATTGAACGGTAGATTCACGGCATTTAAAAATTCATCATTCAAAATGAACGGGAATTTGATTATTTTCGGCAAACTTAAATCTCCTATAATGCGCGGGAATTTCAATATTTCCGAATTGAGAATTCCGGAAATTTTGACTTCTATGAATAGCGCAGACCTCAATCTTTCCGGCAAAAATATTGTTCTTGATGTTAAAAGGCTCTTATTAAATGAATCTGACATCAATCTGATTGCCAAAACAGATATAAATCCGCATCAGATATTTACAATTTCTAATCTTAATCTGAATTCAAGATTTATTAATGTTGATAAAATTATCAAAGTACCGGAAGCCTTGAACAAATATCTCTCAAAATCAAATTCCGGCTCGGAAGCTTCGCAAATCCCCCTTTTACTTCAAAACGGTTCAATAAATATCAGAGAAATAAAAACCGGAGCAATAAAAGCTGAAAATACAACCGGCCAAATTGCTATCAAAAACAGTAATTTATTCCTTACTGATTTAAATACACATACATTTGACGGAACTATAAACGGTGATATAACAGTAGACCTTTTAAAAATGCTGATTGATATCAAAACGAAAGGCAAGAATTTGAATGTCGAAAAAGCTCTAATCGATATTGCAAATGTAAAAGATGCAATAACAGGAGAAATGGATTTCAATACCGATATTTCAATCTGCGGCAAAACAGTTGAAGAAATGATGAAAAACCTCAAAGGTGATATAACCTTTACAATTACAGACGGGCAATTAGGACCTTTTGGTAAGATTGAAAATATGATTTTAGCAGAAAATATAAGAGAATCCCAATTTTTCCAAACAGCTTTAGGCGGAATTATTAATAATCTGGCATCTATCGACACATCTCACTTCAAAACTCTTGAAGGTTTAATAAAATTTGATGACGGTATTGCTCACATAACACCTATTACAACAATAGGACCGGTTATGAGCTTATTTATAGCAGGCGATTTTGATTTATTAAAAAACACTGCTGATATGAAAGTCCGAGCAAAATTGGGTTCTGTAATCGCAAACATGCTTGGACCTTTATCGCAATTAAACCCGATAAATCTTGTACAATCAACACCGGGTCTAAATGTTGTGATGGCAAAAACATTCTTCTTGTTCTGTGAACAATTGACACCTGAAGAAAGTGCAGCCCTTCCGAGCTTGGAATCTCAATTGGATGACAAAATGGCAACAAAATTCCAAATCGTTTTAAGAGGCGATGTTTCCAAACCGCTTAAATTAATAAAATCATTTAAGTGGCTTGCTTTAGCATCGGAAATGGAAAAGGCAAAAAGTTTTGTAGAGACATTACCTGATCCATCTTTGGTAGAAGATCCAAACAATGCAACGATTGAAGCAATTATGCAAGCTCAGGAAGCTAAGGCTAGAGAAGATGCAAAATTAAAAAATAAAATAAAAAGATTTTTTGCAAAGGATAACTAATGGAAAATATAAGAATAGTAGCACCGGTAAAAAAGCCTGAAGATATAGAAACATTTTCAAATTCCACAAAATGCAAGGAATATTACGTTTATTATAAAAAATTCCTTGATAACAATTTTGAGTACGTAAATGAATTTGTTCAAACAGCAAAAGAAAACGATTGCAAAATATATATTAATTTTAAACACGATATAACAGAAGAAAATCTTCCGGAAATTAAAAAATTTTTAAAATTTATAAAAACATCTGGAATTGATGGAATATTTATTAACAGTTTTGCAATTCTTGAAGCTATAAAAGTGTTTAATCTCCCTTTCAAAATAATTGTAGATTCTTACTTTGATATTCACAATCTTGCAGGAATAGATTTTGTAAGCAACTTTCACAAAGTAGATGAAATCATAATTACAGAAGAAATCTATATGAAAAATATTGCAAAAATCAAGCAATATACAAAACTTCCGCTTGCAATAGACAGTGATAACCTCCCATATTGTGCAGAAGATATAAAAAAGTTGAAAGCAATAGACAGTGTAGTAATTAAAGGAAAATTTAA
>CAMVQX010000064.1 GCA_947169755.1 uncultured bacterium | reverse complement strand
AAAATTTATAATGGAAGGGGGCAAACCTTGTCGCTTTGTAGGCGACCATTTTTGCACAGATTTTTGATAAAATGATAAAAGGAAAACTATACTGTGGAAGAAACGTTTTACTATTTTAAAACTGCGTAAAAAAACCGGAGCACCCATATAGGGTACTCCGTAAAAATGTGTAGGAGCGCGATGGCCCCAGAAAGGAAAATTATGACTAACAACTTTCACCACTAACCATATTATAGCATGGCTGAAAGATAAGTGGTCGCTTGGGAAGTGATATAGCTTTTAGCAGGAAAAAATTAAAAAAAATAGAATAAAAAACAACAATGCTAAAACACAATATAAAGAGTTTCATGCGTTGTTTAGAGTTGATAGTATGTTTTGGGGTGTTTAGGTGGGGCAGTGAATGAAGTTATTTAAATAGAATAATGGAAAAATACTTGTTTCTGTGTGTATTAATAGTTTTAGTTTTAAAAAGAGGGTTAAACATGGACAATTTTTATGCAGAGCAAATGAATGACGGTACAATGAAAATCACTTTATCAAAAAAAATGTATGAAAAAATGGCAATCTTTAATGCTGCATATGCGAATTCAGATAAAGCTAATATTAAAATTGATAACATAGACGATAACTATGTAGCCGTTTTTGTTAAATTTAAGAATGCCGTAACAAATAATGAGGCCGAAACTTTTGCTACAAAATTTTTAAGCGATGTTATTGATTATCAAATCAGATTAGACTTAGATGTTAGGACAGGTTACATAAAAAAACTAATTTATGAAAAAGCATTTTCAGCATTGAAGGTGACAAAATGAAGATTCTCCCTTTTGATTTTGACAGAGTGGCTTCCAATGATGTTCTAATAACGAATGTTGCTGGTGAGACCGCAATTCTAGACAATCGTGAATTTGAAATTTTATGCAATGAAGATTATGAATGGATCTCTGAAACAAGATTAAACGAACTAATAGCTAAACACTTTATAACAAATGATGATAATTTTGATTTAAGTGTTGAGCTATTATCTAATAAGTTAAGAAGCAGGAAAAGCTATCTTTCAGGATTCACATCACTTCACATGATTGTACTAACTTTACGTTGCAATTGTATGTGTAGTTATTGTCATGCTTCTTCTAAAGGTGGGGTTGATGACAAAAAATATGATATGGATGAATTAACTGCAAGAAATACGGTAAGTATCATATTTAAAACTCCTTCTCCGGTTGTAAAAATAGAATTTCAAGGTGGAGAACCTACACTAAATTTTGACATTTTGAAAGTTATTGTTCTGTATGCTGAAGAATTAAATCAAACTGCTAAAAAAGAATTATCCTTTGTTATTTGTACTAACTTACTTTATTTAACAGATGAACAGTTACAGTTCTTATATAAACATAAAATAGATATTTCAACTTCTTGTGATGGAACGAAAGAATTACATGATTTTTGTAGAAAATCTTTGATATCTGAAAGTGCTTATGATTCTTTTATTGCCAACCTAAAAAAATGTCGTGACGTATATGGAGAAAAAGACGGTCCCTCTGCTCTTTTAACTGTAACAAGAAACAATCTTTATCATCTTCGTGATATTATTGATCAGTATCGTTTCTTGGGCTTTGATAATATGTTTATTCGAGCATTAAATCCTTATGGATATGCAATAGACAATAAAAACAATTTAGATTACTCAGTTGAAGAGTTTGTAAAAGCCTATACCGATGCATTATCTTATATTATTGAATTGAATTTGAAAGGGCATTTTTTTGTTGAATCATACGCTGCAATTTTATTGCAGAGAATACTTACTCCGTTTCCTACAGGATTTGTTGATTTACAATCTCCAAGTGGAGCTGGCATACTGGGGAGTATTTATTATTACGATGGTGAAGTTTATCCGGCGGATGAAGGGCGTATGTTGGCAGCTAAAGGAGATAAAAAGTTTTTAATGGGGAACGTTAATAAAGATAGTTTTGAAAAGATTTTTGATGGTAAATTAATACATAAATTGGTTAAAAGTAGTTGTGTTGAATGTATGCCGGGGTGCAGTTATTGCGCTTATAAAAACTTTTGTGGTGCTGATCCTATTAGATACTATGTAGAGAGTAACGACATATTAGGCAAGCGTTATTCTAGCGGCTTTTGCAAAAAAAATAAATCCATCATTAAAGAGCTATTAAAATATATTAGTATTGGTGACCCAAATACAATGAAAGTGTTTTGGTCTTGGATAAACAGAAAACCATTGGAGGGTTGCGATGATAACAAGTAAAGGTATTTCGCGAGGCATTGTTGGGACTAAAATTTTACGTATTGTTGATAGTCATAGTATTAATGCCTTTTTTGAAAACGCTGTTGTAGTGGTACATGATAGCGAGGATGTATATTTTGCAAAAAACGTTTTAACTCCTTTAGATCATTTACAGAAATATCAATGCGGTATAATTTGTTTAGATGTTACCTTTATTAACAGCTTACATTTAGGTGACGTTGTTTCTATATGTGAAGACGGAAGAGTTAACGTGCTATGGCAATGTGGTCAAGATGATAATCTTTTGTTTGTTACAGACTTTTGCAATTCAAAATGTATTATGTGTCCACAAACTCAAACATCAAATCCTGGTCATTACTATGATCAAGCAAATCTAATATTAAAACTCGTTAAAGATACACCTAAATTCTTATGTATTAGTGGAGGAGAACCAACTTTTATAAAAGAAAAATATATAGATATAGTAACTTTAATTAACAAGAAATTCCCTAATGTTGCATTGCAAGTGCTAACAAATGGGAAAAATTTCAGTGATTTTGATTTTACTAAAAAATGTGTAATATCTTCGCCAATTGATAGTTTATATGGAATTCCGCTTTACAGCGGTAACTCTTCTTTACATGATAAAATTGTTAGGACAAAGGGAAGTTTTGAAAAAACGGTAAAAGGAATTATAAACTTGTATAAGTTAAAACAGAATATTGAAATACGCGTGGTTATTACAAAACAAAATTATAAAGATTTAATTAATATCTCACATTTTATTTATTGGAATATGCCTTTTGTATTTCATATTACATTTATGGGGATGGAAACACATGGATCTGCTTATGAAAATCTTGAAGATGTCTGGGTTGAACCGATTGAGTATGTTGAATACTTAGAGAGGGCAGTTAGCTTTTTAAATGATAGAATGTTGAATGTTTCAGTCTATAATTTACCTCATTGTTTATTGCCGGAATCACTGAGAAAGTTTGCGAAGGATAGCATATCTGCTTGGAAAAAAATGTTTTTGGAGCCTTGTCGTAATTGTTCTATGATTAATGTTTGTTCTGGCGTATTTGCAACATCTTATAGAAATCCTCAAGGAATTCATAGAATATAAAACAAAAAACCTCCGCAATTGCGGAGGTTAAGGTATCTCTATATTAATATCTACTGCTGTAATGTGACCGATGAGATGAGTGTGACGAATGAGAGTAATGTGAAGAATAGTGCGTATAATTGAGTTCAACATTTTCATTATTAATGTCAGCAGAACTACTAACAATAGTTGCTCTGTTATGCTGAAATTCTTGACTATGTTGAAGAATTACTGGATCCGTTTCATTAATGCTTTTAATTTCTTCAGCATATATAGTTGTGGGAGTTATTATACCAATAACTGACAAGACAAGGCTAGCTATTTTTTTAAAGCTCATTTTATATAACTCCTTTCCAAAATATTACATATTTATTTTATCACAACTATAAAGGGCTTTCAAGTGGTTAGCTTTAAAGATTGTGGAAACAATAATTCACGCGGAGGAGAATATTTATAAAAATTTAATCTAATTGCGGATTTAATTACGGCGGCAAGATGGTTTTTTAAAACGTATAGAGCAGTTAGCATATTTACGCAATAAAGGTTTTGGGGATTATCTGAAACGATGGGAAAAGAGGTTAGTTTACTATGAACAAAAATTTATTTAAATTTATGTTAGTTTTAACTTGTTTCTTTACGTTACTTTTATTTGGTTGTGGTAATGATCACTCAAAAACGGCTCAAAAAGCGAATGGATCAAATGAAATAAAAACAGTAGAAGCGAGAAATACAAAATCAGTTCCTCAAAAATTTGTGCCTATAAAAATTTCAAAACAGGTTATATATGTACCAAAAGAATATAAAAACATAGAAATCCCGAATCAAAATTCTGCCGCAGGAATAGCTTTAATGGGTGGTGTTTGGAAAAAGGTTGAAAATCCTAAGGATGCAATGATTGAACATTATGATATTACGGTTATGTTTGAAAAAGCTGCGGATTTACGTAAAATGAAACCGTATGAAGAAGATCAAGTACTTGAGATTATTTTTAAAAATGCGTGGAATGCAATGTCGCAAACGGCGAGAGACGTAACAAAAAAGAAACTTATTTCTAAAGAAATATGTAAAAACATTGATGGACATAAATATTTGAAAGCGATATCTATTAATGGAAACCCAAATAAACCACATCTTGATATGGTAGTCAGAACAGCAATTTATATTTTTGATGACACGATATATTTTGTTTCGACAAGTGAATTGGCTCGGGCGAATAATAAGTATGCTACAGAAATAGATAGTATTTTTGATTCATTTGGCGCAAAGAATTAAAAAGTATTTAGAAGGATGTTACTTAACATTATAACATTAACAGATTAACAGTACATTATTTTATAGTGATAAAAAATGCCTGGAAGGAAATGTAGGTAGTATGCCAGGTATTGATTTTGTCTAACAGAACTGAAAAAATTATGCCGGATGCATATGAAACGCATTCGGCTTTTTCTTCATATGAGTGTTGAAGCAAATTATCTATTTTAGCTATTAGTACTGGTGTTTTAGTTGCTATAATTTTACGGCGCTTAGAAAACGAATATAATTTGAATGTTTAATAATATCAATTATGTTCTATTTTCATAAGTTGAAATGTGATAAAATATAAAAAAAGAGATAGCTCATAGATACGGTTTTGAATTAAAAAAGGGGCTTGATAATATGGGTGAGTATTTATTTGACAAAAGTGTCGATCAATCTTTATTAAAATCCGGTTTAACGATTCCTAAAGAACAAGATGAAAAACTATGTAAGTTAATAAATGTTACTCTCGAAAAGGGAGAAAAAGAAAAAATCAAAATCCTAATTGAAGGGATTGCGTATGAAGCAACTTGTTGAACTTTTCTGAATAACTTTAATTTTGAATTTCAAAGTAAGTATAAGTGAAAGGAATATTGGCAATTAAAATATGAGCCTATTTTTCATCATAGCCATTATTGTTGTAATCATTATTTATTTGTATCATTGGTATGAAGAAGAACAATACAAGAAAACCGATTACTACAGCCAGACAGGAAATAGCTATTCTGAAATAAATAACGATAAAGGTCTCGCCGGAGAATTTGCAACTTGGGAGGAATTAAGAAATCTTTCCGGTTACAAAAAGAGTCTATTTAATTGTTATATTCCCAGGAGGAATAAGGGAACAACTGAAATTGATTTTATCTTACTTCATGAGACGGGAATCTATATTTTCGAATCGAAAAACTACAGCGGCTGGATCTACGGATCGGAAAACCGGCGATTTTGGTTGCAGACGTTACCCAGAGGAAAAAGAGGGATACAGAGGAATACTTTTTTTAATCCGATCATTCAAAATAAGATACATATGAAATGGTTAGCCAGATATATTAACCTCAAGCCAGATTACTTTAATACTTATGTTGTGTTTAGTAACCGTTGCCGGTTAAAAAATATTGATGTAAATAATGTGCGGCACAGGGTCGTTAAAATGGAGAACTTATTATATGAAATAAATAAACAGATTACAGGCTCTTCAAAAATATTATCAGAAACCGAAATTGATGCTCTGTATGATAAATTGCAGCCGTTGACGCAGGTTGATAAAGAGGAAAAACTCCATCACGTGCAGTATATAAGAGAACGTCAGGAACCTATAAAAGTGAGCGATTTTAAATCGAACTTGGATGGAATGCGTTGTCCCTCCTGTGGCAGCAGATTAGTAATCAGGTTCGCAAAGCGCGGAAAGTACGCTGGCAGTAAATTTCTGGGGTGTTCGAATTATCCCAGATGCAGGTATACGCGTGATGTGATTGATGATATTTAAATTCAGTCCTTATGCATTTTCCTGATGTCAATGCAAATATCTTTTTATCAAGTTTGTTTCTGTACGGCAACAGTTAAGTTGAATTGTGAATGAAAACATATAGGGGTGTAAGGAAAGGTTAATGTATGAAATTAAAAAGCATTACAGTTGATCATTATCGTTCAATAGAACATATTGAGATTAATTTTCCTCATAATCGTCCAGTTGTATTGTTCGGACCTAATAATGCTGGAAAATCAAATATTTTATCTGCAATCAATCGAATTCTTGGAGAGCGTTATCCAACTTATATTGAGATGCTTGATAGCGATTATTTTAGGCGTGACAAGATAAATTACCCAACTGCCGATATTTGTGCAATCTTTGATGAACCACTATATTACGATCGAAACGGAAACGGTATCACAGCCGTTGCTGTAAGATATGGAAACAATGGAAAACTACATGAAAACTTACTTCACGATGGACGTGAGAAAAGAATTTATCCTACAAATGAACAACGAGCAAAATGTCAATCATTTTTAATTGATGCGGAGCGAAATATTCAAAGTGCTTTCAATTATAGCAGTCAATACTCTTTGCTAAGCAAGTTTTCTAAAAGGATTCACAATGCTCTTAGCAGCGAGAATAAAGAAGAACTATCCATTGCTTTTGAACAGATAAAGGCATCTTTCGAGAAAACCGATGAATTTACTAAATTTTTTAATGAATTCTCTTCAGCTCTAAAAGGATCCGTCAAAGGATTTGTCCATTCTCTTGCTGTTGATTTTTCTGCATATGATCCGAATAACTATGCAAAATCTCTCAGAATATATGCTAAAGAAGGCGAGAACATTCGAGGATTTGAAGAGTTTGGTACTGGCGAACAGCAAGTACTTCTTATGGCTTTTGCCAAAGCGTTTATGGAGGTGTTTACTTCCGAACACTTTGTATTGATTATTGAAGAACCGGAAGCGCATCTACATCCATTAGCGCAGAAATGGCTTAAAGAATATATTGTTGACATGTGTGCGGCAGGAGTACAAGTTGTAATTTCAACGCATTCTGCGGATTTCATTGACCCGGCATATATTGATGGACTTGTTAGAGTGTATAAAGAGCACGCTGCAACAAAGGTAAAACAACTCAATGCACAAAATCTAACGGACTTTTGTATTGCTTTAGGTGTTCCTGCTGAAAAGACAACGCCTGAAGGTATTATGAGCTTTTATTCAACAAAACTCTTTCCAGATCAATTGAAAGGTGTATTTGCAGAAACGATCTTACTCGTTGAAGGGGCAACTGAATATTACGCTCTGCCAGTATTCCTTAAGCGGTGTGGATTTTCTTTAGCTGAACATGGTGTAGAAATAGTTAATTGTATGGGTAAAAGTAGTATTCCTTTGTTTTGGAGATTGTTCAAGGCATATAATTATAATTGCTATGCAATTTTTGATTGTGATGCTAATCCAAAAGAAACATCAAAGACATTTAACGGATTAGTTGATAATAAAACGTGGCTTATTAGTGACTCTGAGTTTGAGGTTACTAGTACTTTCGCATACTTTGGAAAAGATTTCGAGACTTATTTGCGGACTTCTACTGAAGATTATTCCGATATTGAAAGAATAATGATTGATGACTATAAAATCACTTCCAAACCTGGAAAAGCCAAAGCATTAGCACAGAAATCATCTAATATTCATTGAACAGCTTTATCAACAACTGAGTAATATTGAGTTATTTGGACAAGAGAAATAGATAAAGTGTAGTACAATTCAGTGAGGAAAGTGGGATGCGGGAGTATATGTGTAAGCGCCTTAAATATGGCGGGCAAATCTTCTGCGCGTTGATGAACCTTACTTACAATATAGCTAGTTTGTCCGATATTGCCGGCATTATGAAGAAGATACTGCCGCAGACCATGGTTCTTACAAAGAAATTTGCTACAGAGCGTCATAAACAAAAAGCAGAAGAGGACTTGAAGAAATCCATAACCGATTATTGCAAAAAGTATTGTTTTGCCTGTCGGTTTTCAGTTGGCAATTCACATATCATGAAAAGAAAAAGACTTTGCAGTATAAAGTAGAACTAAGGGTAATTTTGCAACAGGCGATTTCGCATTTTCGCATGAGCAGTTCCGAGATTAAAAGAGGATATTCAAGGAAGTAATTGATTATTGTTTCAATAATTAAAAGCAGTTAATACAAAAAGAAAAGAGTCTACCCATCATGCAACTACCAAAATCAGAACAACTGAATATTGCAAGCTTGTCCCGCCTGTTCGATAACAAGTCGGAATGCTACAAGCTGTTCTGGTTTTAGGCAATTTTGCATCACGATTGTAAGGGGTAGGTTAGGTTGGTACGGGAAACGTAATGGATTAACTTGATCGTATGGAATTTGAGGTAAGAATATAAAAGAAAT
>CAMVQX010000063.1 GCA_947169755.1 uncultured bacterium | reverse complement strand
TACCTGCAAGGTTAGAAGAAATAAGACATGCAAAAGAAGAAGGTATAATTTTTAAATTCTTATATGCGCCAAAAGAAATTATCGGTGAGAATGGTTATGTAAAAGCGGTGGAATTAGAGGTTATGGAACTTGGTGCGCCTGATGAATCAGGAAGATGCAGACCTGTATCTACCGGTAAATTTGAAACAGTTGAACTTGATACTGTAATAGTAGCTCTCGGTACAGGTCCAAATCCTATAATTCAAAAGTCAGCAATATCAGAGGGTTTTGAGATTGCAACCGATAAAAGAGGTTATATAATAGTTGACAGTGAAACACGAGCAACAAATTTAGAAAATATATATGCAGGCGGAGATGTTGCGCCTGTCGGTGAAAGTAATGCAATAAATGCAATGGGTGCAGGGAAAAAAGCTGCAAAAGCCATAAATGAAATGTTAAAGAGGTGATTTATGGAGCATCTATGTAAAGTTTATCAAAAACGTTGGCTATTGGCTTTATATATATTAGGTAGTTTGATAGTAATGGCTGTAGCTACTGTTTATATGAATTACGCTGAAGCGTTTAGCGCAGAATGCAGTATGCAAGAGCTTAGAGGTTGCTGCTTTGAAGATCCCGTATTTTATACTCTTTTAGGCAAAGTTCTGCTCAGCTATTTTGGCTTTTGTGTTTTTATATTTGTATTTATGTTAATAAAACCGTATTGTTTATTTTATTTGAATAAAGAGGGATTCTGGGCGCAGGATTATGGCTTTGTGAAGTGGGAAAATGTCGAAAATATCGGCATAAAAAACATTGCCTGTCAAACAGTCATTACATTTACTGTAAAAAATAAAGATGAGCTGGATGTCCCTTTTATTACAAGATTCTTCCGAATGTTCCATAGGGGCGATTATTTTATAGAACTTTCAAGTTCATATAACGAAGTGAATGAAGTTTACAAAAAAATGAAGTCATATGTATAAATTTTTGTTGATATTTTTAATATTATTTGTTCTTCCTGCTCAGGCGTTTGAGCTAGATCCATCTGTTGATGAAGAAATTCGGAAGAATTATAACCCTTCAGCTATTGAAGATAAATTGCCGGCTTTACCAAAAACTTCTCCAAATCAGAGTTCTTCAAGTTATACTCCGCCACCCAAAAATTTACCTTCTACAGATAGTTCGAAAATTACTGGCGGGGTGAAAAATCTGCCGAGTTATTCAAATGTAGATAAATCGACTGCTATAAGATTAAAAAGAGGAACTAAATTCAGAGTTAAGTCAAATTCTTATTTGGCTGACACTACACAAGTGGGTACGCGTGTCAGTTTTGTAACTATAGCTCCTGTATACCAAAAATTTGTAACTGTACCTGCAGGGACTACTTTGTACGGTACTGTTATTGATTCACATCTTCCTCAAATTGCGGGGAATGGTGGCTTAATTGAAGTTTTGGTAGATGGTGTGGCTTATAAAGGTCAAAATTATTTGTCTAACGGGAAAGTAACAAAAGCTAACCATAAAAAAATCTTTTTTAATAATATAAAAGGCAAACATCAATATTGGAAAGGTGTTTCAAATCAAGTCGGAAAGGGACAAAATTTTTACCAGAAAACAAGGCGAGCTTCATCTAAACTTTCTAATAACCCTATCACTAATATAATTTCTCCTATACCTACAATTTTCGGTGCGGGTGTTTATTTTGTTAATTTAGTTGGTTCTCCAATAATTGCGGTTGGAACAAAAGGCGGAAGAATTTCTATTCCAGCAGGTTCTGAATTTGAATTTAAACTGAGGGATGACGTTTATTTGCAATATTAGTCGTTCAATCGGTTGATTTATTGAAAAAAGATTGTCTTATATGTGAATTTAGATTATAATAAACCCAATAGCGAAGGGAGAAAATTATGATTAAAAAATTTGCATCAAAGGCTTTGTTTGCGCTAATGTCATTATTATTATGCGCTCCGGCCTTTGCTAGTGAAGCGGATTTGGTAGTTCCAAGTATTAAAGATACAAATCCTGATTTCTTTAATTATCTTTTAATTGGTATCGGAATTTCTGTTATTGGTCTGGTATTTGGATTTATTGAATTTTTTAGAATTAAAAAACTTGATGTTCATTCAAAAATGGCAGAAGTAGGAAATACTATTTTTGAAACTTGTAAAACTTATCTTATTCAACAAGGTAAATTTCTTTTTGGGTTGGAAGTTTTGATTGGTTTATGTATTGCTTTTTATTTTGGATATTTACAGCATATGCCGATTAAAAATGTTTTGATAATTCTTGCTTGGTCTGTAATTGGTATATTAGGTTCTTATGCGGTTGCTTGGTTCGGTATAAGAATGAATACTTTTGCAAACGCAAGAACAGCTTTTGTTTCTTTAAAAGGAAATCCTTTAAATATATTGAATATTCCTTTAAGAGCCGGTATGTCAATCGGTGTTTGCCTTGTATCTGTTGAATTGATTTTAATGCTTACAATTTTGTTATTTGTACCGGGTGAAATCGCTGGTGCTTGTTTTATAGGTTTTGCAATAGGTGAATCTTTGGGAGCATCAGCTCTTCGTGTTGCAGGCGGTATATTTACAAAAATTGCAGATATCGGTTCTGATTTGATGAAAATTCAATTCGGAATCAAGGAAGATGACCCAAGAAACCCTGGTGTTATTGCTGATTGTACCGGTGATAATGCAGGTGATTCTGTAGGGCCTACGGCAGATGGTTTTGAAACATACGGCGTAACTGGTGTTGCTCTTGTTTCATTTATTTTGTTGGCAGTAGGCGGACAGGAAAATCAGGTTCAATTATTGACTTGGATTTTTGTTATGAGATTTTTGATGATTGTAACTTCTGTTGTTGCATATTGGATTAACGGTTTGGTTGACAGATTTTATGCTGCAAAAACAGAAAAATTTGATTTTGAAAAACCTTTAACAAATCTGGTTTGGTTGACCTCAATTTTATCTATCGCAATGACATTTGGTGTAAGCCATTGGTTATTGAGTGATTTAGGCGGAAATCTTTGGTTGATTTTGTCAGTAATTATTTCTTGCGGTACTTTAGGCGCAGCTTTAATTCCTGAATTCACAAAAATATTTACATCACCAAAGGCAAAACATACAGAAGAAGTTGTCACAGCTTCCCGTGAAGGCGGTGCGTCATTAACTATTTTGTCAGGTATTGTTGCCGGTAACTTCTCAGCATTCTGGATTGGTATGGTAATAGTACTATTGATGGGACTTGCATATTTCGCATCAACATTTATTCCTGAAAGTGTAATGATATACAGCTCAGTATTTGCTTTTGGTTTAGTAGCATTCGGTTTCTTAGGTATGGGACCTGTTACAATCGCAGTTGATTCATATGGCCCTGTTACCGATAATGCTCAATCTGTTTATGAATTATCATTGATAGAAGATGTCCCTTCTGATGAAATAGAAAAAGAATTCGGTTTCAAACCTGATTTTGACAATGCAAAAAAATATTTAGAAGAAAATGACGGTGCCGGAAATACATTCAAAGCTACATCAAAACCTGTACTTATCGGTACTGCAGTTGTTGGAGCAACAACAATGATTTTCTCCCTTATTTTGGTTATAAAATCAACATTGGGGATAGAACCTGAGATGATTTTGAACATATTAAATCCGTATACACTTTTAGGTTTCTTATCCGGCGGTGCTGTAATTTATTGGTTCTCCGGTGCATCTATGCAAGCTGTTACAACGGGTGCATATTCTGCAACTGAATATATTAAAGATAATATAAAACTTGACGATGCAAATTCTAAGAGTGCAAATGTTGCAAATTCAAAAGAAGTTGTAAAAATTTGTACTCAATATGCTCAAAAAGGCATGATAAATATCTTTATCGCATTGTTTGCATTTGCACTTGCATTTGCTTGTCTTTCAGCACCAAATTGTTTAACAAGTGCTCCGGTCGCATTCTTTGTAAGTTACTTAATTGCGATTGCTGTATTTGGTCTGTTCCAAGCTGTATTTATGGCTAATGCAGGCGGCTGCTGGGACAATGCTAAGAAGATTGTCGAAGTTGATTTGGCTGAAAAAGGAACACCTTTGCATGAAGCAACGGTTGTTGGTGATACAGTTGGTGATCCTTTCAAAGATACATCTTCAGTCGCAATGAACCCGATTATCAAGTTTACAACTTTGTTTGGACTTTTGGCTATGGAGATTGCAATCTCTGAAAACTTTAGAGAAATTGCTCCTATTGCCGGTTGGGTATTCTTAATTATATCTTTGATATTTGTCGTTCGCTCATTCTATTCAATGCGTATACCGACAAGAAAATAATTCAAAAGTCCCGCGAAAGCGGGACTAATTTTTTGCATTTTATTTTTTATTCTGTTTATGCTAATATCTTCTACAAAGAGGATTTATCATGGCATTAACAGTATATTTAGGGATAGATGTCGGTTCGGTTACCACGAAATTGGCGCTTGTTGATGAGAGTGGCAAGTATGTTGATAGTTATATGTTAAAAACAGCAGGTAAACCGGTTCAAGCTGTTCAAACAGGTTTGAATGAATTGTTTGCAAAAAGATTGACAGATTATGAAGTTATGGGTGTCGGCACAACGGGTTCAGGTAGAAATTTGGCGGGTGCATTGGTTGGTGCTGATGTTATAAAAAATGACATTACGGCGCATGCGGTTGCTGCAAGTATCAATGTCCCGGGCGTTCAGACGATTTTGGAAATCGGCGGTCAAGACAGTAAAATTATTATTATGCGTGACGGTATTGTAACAGATTTTGCTATGAATACTGTTTGTGCAGCCGGAACAGGCAGCTTTCTTGACCATCAGGCTCAAAGATTGAATGTTCCTATTGAATTGTTTGGAGAAACAGCTTTGAAATCAGAAAATCCTGCAAGAATTGCCGGAAGATGCGGTGTATTTGCCGAAAGTGATTTAATTCACAAACAGCAGCTTGGCTATCCTGTTGAAGATTTGTTATATGGTTTGTGTCAGGCGTTAGTTAGAAACTATCTTGCCAATTTAGCTTTGGGCAAAGAACTTTTACCTGTGTTTTCTTTCCAAGGAGGAGTTGCAACAAATACAGGTATGGTAAAAGCGTTCGAAGAAGCTCTTGGTCACAAAGTTGTTGTCCCTGATCATCACCAAACAATGGGTGCTATAGGTGCAGGGCTTTTGGCAATGGAAAATCACCAATATACCGAAAGTAAAACAAAATTTAAAGGTTGGCAGGTAGGTGAGATGAATTTCCACTCAATAACTTGTGATTGCACTGGTTGTTCAAACAATTGTGAAGTTATAACAATTGTTGAAGGTGGCGAAGATATTCACCACGTTGAAAAAATAAAAGATATTAAGGGGAATATCATTGCTCGTTGGGGCGGCACTTGCGGCAGATGGGATATTGCTTAAAAATTTTTTACATAGATTAAAATATTTATATGCTCTTGCTATAATATTCCTAATATTTAGTACGGTAACTTTTTAATAGCAAAATTTTATCTTTACGTTTTTTATGTGACAAAAATGAAGGATAAATTTGCGGAGACATATTATATATGCCAAGTGTATCAAAGGTAAATAGTCTTATATTATCAATGGCTGGTGGCAGTAAAGGAAAAGCGGTACACACGACCGATGAATTTTTGAGTTTTTTAAACGCAATCAATAGCGGGTTTGCTTCCAGGATGGCGAGAGTGTGTAGTGAGCGTAACATTTATAATGTTCACATCAATGCTGAAACAACAGGGATTTATAATTCTTTTTCATTTAAATTTAAGGGTAAAAACCCATTCAGAAGTCTTGGTACAGGTTCATATTATATAAAACCGGATTTGGACAATGGTCATCATGTAATTAAATCTAATTTAAATGTCAAAAATGGCTTCTCTGCAAACGGATACTCTGATTCCAGTTGTAAATTTTTCCATTTGCAAACAACTGCCGGTGACGGTAGTGTTATAAATGAAATGTATTCAATTAGAAGTGGTGCATTAGTTGCAAGAGCGCCATTTGATAACAAGGTTGTTTCAAAATGTGCTAACGGATATCTAAATGGAGAAGGGATGCCGGTAGTGAAATTTGAAACAAACAGAATGGAAGAGTATTTGCCTGACGGTTCTAAAATTGAGATTGATGATCTTATGACGGATATTCCGCATTATGTATGGAAAAATCCCTTTGATAACAAGGTTGGATGTAACATTATTGTTAATAATGAGGGAGTTAATGTTTGTATGTCTAACGCGGCAGAACCGTTTGAAGAAGGTTATCCTATATTGGAGCTTGCTCTCGACAAAAATTTAAAAATCAAAAAGAAAACTCTTATATCTACTTGGGGGTATGATCCGGATAGTAGTGATTTTGTTGTAAAAGAGTTTGATACTCCTCAGGAAATACCTGAAGAAATCTTGAATCAACCGGGGTTTAGAGAACTTTTAAAACGATACACTATGATGCAAGATATAGTTATGAAGTCAGAAAAACCTTTTTATAAATTTGATGACCTGTTGCATAAGCTCTCAGAACAGCTTTATAATGTTTAAATAATTTTATGCTAAAATTCTGTTATGGCTGATTTAAATTCTACATTTTCTAATATGAAAGAGAATTATCGTGAAATTTTTCTGAAATCTGTTGACGCGATAAAAGGACGTGTAGAGGAATTGCGGCCATTAAATTTTGAAGGTGACATTTTTGATAAGTATGAAATAAACAGCATAGGCGCGCAATGGCAAAATGCTGTTATTGAAATGTTTGAAAAAGATATTTGCCGTGAAATTTATGAAAAATGGCAGGAAATTTTGGTTTATAGAAACAATTTTGAATGTAAGGGCTGTGCGATTTGTTGTCAGCTTGCGTGTTCTGAGCATTCTCCGGGAGAGCTTCAAAAAAGAGCACAAAATGGGGATGAATTTGCAAAACAATTTACGAGCATCTTTGTACCCTACAAAACCAAAGATGAAGCTGAAAGAGTTTATCCCGAATATTTTAAATTGTTATCAGAACATGCGGTTGGTGATGTTTATTTTTATCATTGTCCGAAATTAGATTGTAACAGATGCCCTGATTATGAAAATCGTCCTGACATTTGCAGGCATTTCCCTGACAATCCTTTGGACATTCTGCCTGAAAGCTGCGGTTTTTATGAATGGCGGAAAGAGGTTGAACCGGTTACAATGACACTCCATGCTATGATGGAAATTATCGAATATTACAAGACAAAAATTGTTATTCCCTTGATGGAGGACCGAAATCTATGATTTTGAGGAGTTTTGAATGAAAAAAATACTCTCAGGTTTAAATTTAAAAGAAATAGAAGAAATAACGGATAAATTGGGTGCCTCAAAATTCAGGGCGCGTCAAATTCACAATTGGATTTATTTAAAATCTGTTAAAACTATTGATGAAATGACAGATTTGTCCGTAAAGTTCCGAGAAGAACTAAAAACAGTTGCTGATGTTACTGATGTGAAAATAAAAATTAAACAAGAAAGCTCTGACGGAACTTTAAAATACTTGTTAGAATATCCGGACGGTGAGTGTGTTGAAACTGTTTTGATGCGGTTTGACAATCGTGCCAATTTGACAGCTTGCGTAAGTTCTCAGGTTGGTTGTGCCGTTAATTGTTCTTTTTGTGCGACTGGCAAGCGTGGTTTTATAAGGAATTTATCCTATAAAGAAATTGTTGAGCAAGTTTTGACAATACAAAGAGACACGGGTTTGAAGGTTACAAATATTGTGTTTATGGGACAGGGTGAACCGCTTTTGAATTTGGATAATGTTTTGAAAGCTATGGAAATTTTTAATGAGAATTTTCAAATAGGTGCAAGGCGTTTGACTGTTTCAACATCAGGTATAATTCCGGGCATTGAAAAATTGGCTGATTTGGATATGCAATCTACTCTTGCTCTATCTTTGCACGCACCAAACCACGAAATTAGGGCACAATTGATGCAGATTGAAAATAAATATCCTATGCCTGAACTTAAAAAAGCGTTGAAAAAATATATTGAAAAAACAGGAAGAAGAATAACTATTGAATATTTGTTGATAAAGGATTTGACTGATACAATAGATGCCGCTAAACAGTTGGTTGAATATTTACACGACATCAAATGCAATATAAATCTTATACCGTATAATCCGACTGAAAAAAATGATTATCAAAAACCGTCAGGAAATTCTATAATGCGTTTTAAATCATTGTTGGAACAATCAGGCAAAAAGGTTACCGTTAGATTAGAACGCGGTGCAGATATTGATGCGGCGTGCGGACAATTGAGAGGTAGGGTATGAAGGCGTTAGTTCAAAGAGTAAAAGAGGCATCTGTAAAAATAGACGGTGAATTGTATTCATCTGTCGGCTCAGGATTGTTGGTATTTGTCGGTGTCGAAAAAGATGATGAAAAACTGAATGCAGAAAAACTTGCCGATAAAGTTTTAAAATTAAGAATTTTTGAAGATGAAAATGACAAGATGAATTTTTCCGTAACTGATAAACAAGGTGAAATTCTTGTTGTTTCACAATTTACTTTGTGTGGTGATTGCAGAAAAGGTACTCGTCCGTCGTTTGACAATTCTGCACCGTTAGATAAAGCTATTGAACTCTACGAATATTTTGTTGAATGTTTGAAAATGAGCGGTTTGAA
>CAMVQX010000062.1 GCA_947169755.1 uncultured bacterium | reverse complement strand
AAAGCCTAAACATGACAAAGAATGCAAATGCTGTGAAGAAGATGGCTGTTGTCATCACAGTGTTGCAAAAAGAAGAAAAAGAGATTTAATATATCACCCTTTACAGCACACATTGAACATTTTTGGATTTATATTGTTGATAACTATAGGCTTAAATTTCTTGATAGATGTATATTCCAATCATATATCATTGCATGCGATTTGGGGTAAATTCAAATTCTTTGAACCTGTAATCACATCTTTTATAGGTTTAATACCTAATTGCGCAACATCTATTGCACTAACAATGCTCTTAATCAAAGGATCAATAAGTTTTGGAGCAGCTGGTGCAGGACTGTTGTCAAATGCTGGTTTGGGTATTTTGGTATTACTCAAACACAATGAAAACTTTAAAGATACCGCAAAAATAATTGGAATATTACTTTTAATCAGTATTATTTCAGGTATGGTAATTCAACTAGCGGTATAGGCTGAAGAAATTTATAAAATTTGTATTCCGAAAAACTTTCAGGTAAAACGTTCCAATATCTGAAAGTTTCGATTTCTAACGGTTTGTCTGATAAATAAGGATAAACAAACGGCACATCATACTCGGTTAATTCAAACTTCAACTTGTTTGTTTCTTTTAATTTTTTGTGCCAATTTTGGAAACTTATTAATCTTTTGTGCTTTTCAACATCAAAATTAACAGAATCTATAATATTTTTTGTACAATTACTCATTAATTTTGGGACTTCCCTGTTCAATCTTAATTCATTTTGGACATATTCAGCATACGTTTGCGGAAGTTTTTTGTATATGTACGTATCCCGTTCTAATTTTATTTCTCTATCCATATACAATTTTGCACCATCTGCAACTTCAAAAAATTTTCGGTATGAAGAAAATGAGGCAAGACCGCATTGCTTCATAAACAGTGCATGAGCATTATCAACAATCAAATTCGGATACTGTTTTGCAAGCTCAAATACTTGTTTTGAACATATACCAAAATAGTTTGGGTATAAAATGAAACTATTTTTATCAAAATTTTGAATGGGATAAAATTTATCGTCTATATGGTAAAATTTAACGCTGCAATTTTCTGCTCTGCAAGCTTTCCATACTGTCGGGCATATATAATAAGGAATGAAAATTTCTTTTATTTTATAACATCTTATTATTACCCTTAAACAGTTTCTTGCGGTATTGAGTTCAAAAAAATTATTTTTTAACACTTAATCTTTCAAGCCACCTTGCAAAACGTACTATAGGTTTTTCTACATCGGCTGTGATTGAATCAACAAGAATAGTAACACAACCGAGCCTTTTGCCGCATAATGTATCTGTCAAAGGTCTGTCGCCGACAAAACAAGTAGTGTCCGATTTAAGATTATGCTCATCCATAAACGCTTTAGCAACTTTTGTGTCAGGTTTATGTGCTTCAAAAACTATCGGAAAATCAGTACAAGCAGATACTTTTTTTATATATTCGGGATTGTAATTATTGGAAACAACACCGATAAAAAAATCTTTTCTAACCATATTAAGCCACTCAAGAGTTTTTTCATCATAATAACCTCTTTTAGAACCCATAACAGTGCTGTCTAAGTCAAATAAAAGTGCATTTATACCTTTTGATTTCAATTCTTCAAGGTCTATTGCATATATATTTTCTATATTGTAATCAGGCTTTATAAACATTTAGATCCTTATACATTTACTGTATTTTTTATTCCGACCGTTCTGACCAGTGCATACTTTGAGTCTTGCGGAGATTTGGAAAATTTCACATAAATATCATCATTTGTATTTCCAACTTCTACATCTTCCCCGTCAAGATTTCTAAAACCTTCAACAACAGCTTTAAATTGTTCTGTTGGCGTAATTATTTCCACTTCATCATCTATGAGCATTTTGTTTTTTATTTTGACAAGATGATAATCTTCTTTTTCGTCATTTTTAAATTCACATAAAAAATCCGCTCCGGCTAAGCCTTTTGAAATATCATAGCTATAGCTGTCACCGTTATTATCACCGAGAGCAAAGCCTGTTGTATATCCACGGTTGCCAACCTTTTGCAATTCAAGGAAATATTTTTCCATATCTGCATAAGGATTATCCAAGATTTCATCAATTGCTTGCCTATATGTTTTTGCAACTGCAGAAACATAATATAAACTCTTTGTTCTACCCTCTACTTTGAATGAGTTTATACCGGCATCTATCAATTGTGGAAGCTGCTTTACAAGACACAAATCTTTTGGACTTAAAATATGTGAACCTCTGCCATCTTGATTAATCTCCAAATATTCACCGGGTCTTGTTTCTTCCACAAGTTTATAACTCCAGCGGCAAGGTTGAGAACAGTTGCCGTGGTTTGCTTTGCGTTCTCCTTTGGAAAAATAATCACTTAACAAGCATCTGCCTGAAAATGACACACATTGAGCACCATGTATAAAACTTTCCAGTTCAATATCAGGTACGTGGCGTCTTATTTCCGCGATATCTTCAATCGGCAACTCTCTTGCCAATATAACGCGGGTTGCACCTAAATCTCTCCAAAATTTAACACTCTCATAATTCAAGGTGTTGGTTTGTGTACTTACATGAATCGGTGTGTCAGGAATATTTTTTCTGACCATGTTAAAAATTCCGTAGTCGCTTATTATAAAAGCATCTGGATTTGCATCTTTAAACCTGTCTAAACAAGCTTCTAACTGCTTTATATCATTATTAAATGCAAAGATATTTATTGTAACATAAGCTTTTGCCCCGAGAGAATGTGCTAAATCGACCGCTTGTTTCAAATTTTCCATTGTTATAAGAGAGCCTTTGCGCATAGCTCTTAAACTGAAATCCACAACGCCTAAATATACGGCATCAGCGCCATATCTCACCGCATATTCTAATTTTTCCATATTGCCCGCAGGCATCAAAAGTTCTACATCTTGCATAACTGTATATTATCCGAAAGATTATAAATAATCAACCGAATAGGTGATGCCTTTTTTTAATAAAAATATATGATAGATATATAAACGGAGAGAGAATATGCAAACAATAGAAAACGCTGCAACTACAATTAAGGAAATTTGGGAATACCAACACCCAGTTATGCACACTTGGTTTTTACTAAGCTCTGTATCACTTTTTGTAATGTTCGCACTTTTATATTTTGTTATCTAGTTGTTTGTTGAAAAATATTTACCCTCATGTTATCATCAAACCAAAAGAGGGGTATAATATGAATTCAACTATTGAAAAATCAAACGTTTTAGATGAGAAAGCTAAAAAAACTATCCGAAAAGCATTAAAAGCTTTAGGGAAAAAGAATCTTGCATTTATCATGCATAATGGGAGTTTCCCGTCTGCAGAAAACCAAAATACAGGTTTCGGCAGCATAAATTCAGACGGCGGCCATGAATTTATTCAATACGCTTCTAATTTATTTGATTCTATTCAGCTCGGACCGGCAGGAAAAACAAAAAGTTGCGATTCATCACCATACACAGGTACTATATTTTCAGGTAATCCATTATTTATAAATTTATTAGAGCTTACAACAAAAAAATGGGGGCAAATTCTTTCCGAAACCACATATTACGACATTGTAAGCAACAACCCAAATCAAAGTACAAATAAAACATCTTATTCATACGCATACAAAAAATATAATGAAGCTATGCAAGAGGCTTGGAATAATTTTAAGTCCAACCCTGATAAAAAATTAGAAAAAGAATTCAATTCGTTCAAAACAGAAAACAACTTCTGGCTTGATAAAGACAGCCTATATGAAGCATTATCAATTGAACATGGCAACGATTATTGGCCTATGTGGGATTCCGAAACCGATAAAAACTTGTTCAATCCTCAATCTATTGAACAAAAAATGGATTATGCAAGACGTATTGAAGAAATTGAATTTAAATATGCAGATGAAATTGAACTTTATAAATTTACACAGTTTGTTATAAGCAAGCAGAATGAAGAAACCAAAGAATTTGCAAAGAAAAATAACATAAAGATGATTGCCGATAGACAAGTTGCTTTCTCAGACAGAGATACCTGGGCTTATCAATCATTATTTTTACCCGGCTGGTGCTTAGGTTGTCCGCCTGATTATTTTTCAAAAGACGGTCAAGCATGGGGATTCCCTGTAATGGATCCTGACAGAATGTATAATGCAGACGGTTCTTTGGATGAAGGCGGTCAATTATTGAAAAATCTTTATAAAAAAATGTTTAAAGAAAATCCGGGCGGCGTTAGAATTGACCACATTGTCGGCTTGATTGACCCTTGGGTTTATAAGGCAGGTAAAAAGCCAAAAATCGAAGAAGGTGCAGGAAGATTATATTCTTCTCCTGAACATGAATTTCTTTCAAAATATGCAATAGCAAAACTTGAAGATTTGGATATGGATGTTACTGCAGACAAAGAAAAACGTGTAAAAACTTTAACTAAAGAGCAAATTAAAGATTATGGCAGACTAATTGAAAAGATTGTTATTGCAGCCGCAAAAGAAGAAGGACTTGATAAAGACGCTATTGTATGCGAGGATTTGGGAACTTTAACAAATCCTGTTGCTTCCGTAATGAACACTTTCAAACTTCAGGGAATGAAATTAACTCAATTTACAGAACCTGATAAACCGGAAGATCCGTACAGATGTTGCAATATCGGTGAACGTTGCTGGGCAATGGTTGGCACACATGACAATGAACCGATAAAGATGTGGGCAGATAAGAATATTCACTCACACGAAGGTTACTTACACGCTAAAAATCTTGTTGAAGATTTATTTGCCGAAGCTGACAATAAAGATGACATCATTGTTCATTTGACTGATGATGCGGAATTTTTGGCACAGACAAAACTGGTTGAACTTTTTGCATCAAATGCAGAAAACATTCAGATATTCTTTACAGACTATTTCAATATTTATGATGTTTATAATCGTCCGGGAACTTCTGGAGATGCAAACTGGAGTTTGAGACTTCCTGATAATTATAAAGAACTTAAATCAATTAACCTTGCGCAAATACTTAAGCTTGCAATTGAGGCAAGAGGGTCTGAATTTGCGAAAAAGAATAAAAAAGTTATAGAAAGTTTGGAAGAATTAATGTAACATAAGAATCTTTGCTTCACACATCATTCTGAGCGAAGCAAAGATTCTTTTTATTAGGCTCAGAATGGTAATGGAGTTTTATGAAAAAATTTTTAATTATCGCATTATTACTTATAGGGATACCGGTGCTGGCAGATCCTTTGTACGACACTACAACTGAGGCAAAGTTAGAATATAATCAGGGAGTTGACTATTACAAAGCCGGTCAATATGACAGATCAATGGCTTCATTTAGGCGTGCAATTGAACTTGATCCCAATTATGTTGATGCATATTACAATTTAGGTTTGATATTAGAATATTTAAAACAGGATGAGGCAGCGCTTTCAACTTTTAAGCAAATAATGGTCAGAAAACCTGATGATTATGATGCTGTATACAAAGCTGCAGTTTTAAGCAACAGGCTTGGTCGGAGTGAAAACGCAAGGCAATATTTGTCAATAATACCTGCCGGAAGCAATGTTTATACGAGTGCTCAAGCACTTGCCAAAAGTTTGGGGACTGATATGCAAACAATAAAAGCAGATGCCACACGCGCGGCATCTGCTGAAACAGGCAGAGCCGGTAATACAAACGGAATGTACAGCAATCTTCCGAGTCCGACAGGTATTGCGGGCGACAGAGGCGGAAATATATACGTTGCTTGTTTTTCTGACAATATGATTTATAAGCTCACTCCTGACGGTAAAAAACTTCTTTTTGTAAAGGATAATAAGATTAACGGACCTATTGCAATGGTAAGTGATTCAGAGGGGAATTTGTACATATCAAATTACAATGCCGACAATGTATTAAAGGTTTCTCCCGTCGGTGCAATATCGGTATTTGCGACAAATGTTCCCAAACCATATGGTATGAGCATAATTAACGGTATTTTGTATGTATCTTCACAAGGCGCGAATTCTATCATGAAATATAGATTATAATTTTGATTTATAATAAAAAATGCTCTCCAATAATTGGGGAGTATTTTTATGTTAGAATAAATTTGGAGAGATGTCCGAGCGGTTTAAGGTGACGACCTCGAAAGTCGTTGTGGGGGAAACTCCACCGCGGGTTCGAATCCCGCTCTCTCCGGATTAAAACGGGTAGACTTTGGTCTTACCCGTTTTAATATTTGTGAGTGTGGATGAGAAGCTGCCAATAATTGCGGGTTGCGCAAGCCGAGCAGAGGGCGGAGCAGATTTTGCAAGTGGCGAAAGCCACTAAAAGCAAAATGCGAAGACCCGTTTATTGCGAGGCGCAGCAAGACACGAATCCCGCTCTCTCCGTATTAAAACGGGTAGACTTTGGTCTTACCCGCTTTAATATTTGTTAGTGTGGGTGAGAAACTGCCAATAATCGGGTAGACTTATGTCAAGCCTGTTTTGTTTCACATAAAAAAAACCTCAGCCGTGGCTGAGGTAAATTTTTCACTAACCTACCATATATATTATGAGGAATCACTTAATAATTTTATCTAATTATTCTGATTTTCCTATCAAATATTTTTTCGGATCTATTTCTTTTCCTGAAGCATCTGTATCTTTAGCGTTTTCTATTGCTGCAAGTATTTCTCTAAAGCTTTTGCCATAGTAGTCTTTGCCATTAACGTGGGCTCTGTATTGACCATTTTCATAATAAACATTAACCATTTGTGCATCTTCATCTGTTATACCCCAGTATTGGAACATATCATTCCTGAAATCTGCATATTTTTGTCGTTTTTCTTCAGCTTCTTTAGCCTTTGCATCAGATTCGGCCTTTTCTGCCTTTGTTTTATCTTCTGTAACCTTATCTTTTGCAGCTGTTGCATTCGCCGCTTCTTTGTTTTTGATTAATTCGTATGCAGCCTTCAGCCCTTTTGCTAGTTTGTGGTCATCTTGCCAAGAACCACACCATAATTTTTTCCCGCTAGGACCTTTTGTTAACTCCATATCAACTATTGCAAGTTCAGCTTCAACTTCATCTCCAATACCAAGCGCTTCAGCACGTTTTGCAAGAGCCTCACGCATTATTGGAATATATGTTGATTGCCAATCGTCTCCGACATCATCAAATATTTTCTCAAAGAAACTTTCCTTTGTTTTGTTACCTTTATTATAATTGTCTTCCCAATATTTAACAATTTCTATAATATTAGTTTCATCCAATCCTTGAATTATAGGATCAAGTACATTATGATTTGTTCCCATACAAGTAATTGATTGTCTGATTTTTAAACATGTACTTGCGAGTTCCGCTCTGGAAGGTGCCGCACCCAATCCTGCAGGTCTGCCAGTTTCATTATCAACTTCTACTGCCGTATCTCCTTCGCCTACTTTTGTAGTTGAGCCGGAAGATGCACCATCCGCATTTCCGTCAACAGCAGTTCCGTCAGTACCTGTTCCACCCCCATTTGCAGCTTGTTCGGCTTCTTTTTTCATTTTTTCTTCGATTGATTTTGATATTTCAGTTGCAAGATTTGAAACTTCTTTTTGGATTCCTTCTACTCCTTTGGCAGCATTTTGAACTTCTTCTTGCACAGCCATCAATTCTTCCAAATGCAAATTTTGTACATCTATATTTTTAAATTTATTTTGGAATTCATCTTTTATCGCTTTGATTTTATCTAATGCAGTTTGAATTTTTGCTCTTTGAGCTTCATCCAATTTATCTGATTGCAGAAGTCCAGATAAACTATTTTCCATAGAATTCAATGCAGAAATTGAGGAATTCATCAAACCAGGAATCTGCATTCTTAACGCCATTTCACGGCCTTGTTGAAATGCGTTTTCTTTACCAACGCAATTATTAAAAACTGAATTTGGCATTGGATTAATCATCGGGCCAAATGATTGCATTTGTCCTGCACCAAATCCTCCGCAAAAAGTGCTAAAATCCCCTATTGGCATTCCGTACATAATTTTCTCCTTGAAATTATCCCCTGTATCTATATAAAGTTTTTCGCAATTTCATAATTGCGTTTTACAACCGCAAATATTAACAAAAGTTTACAATTTGCAGAAAGCTCTTATCCCCTCCTAATTAGGAGAGGTAAAAATGAGTATCATTATCAAATTATAAGTACCCAACCCTCAAATGAGGGAGTAATTATTTTTTATATATCTAGCAATAGCATCCAAAACCGTTGCCAAAATCAGCTATCCCAAAAAGCATCGGATTTGATTGAGACAAATACATATTGTTAGCTAACCAATAAGCTTGAGAAGGGTATCCGTTTGGATATTGTACGTATTGGTTTGAAAGACCGTATGATCTTATTGCACCTCTGCCGGTTGCTGCCCAAGCACAAAAATTTACCGGAGGAAATGTAACACTGTATCCCGGAATAACACCGTTATACAAACCACCTATACCAAAATTTGAGAACATAACATAACTCCTATTTTCTAACCTTACACATGTAAAGTATTTTTTAATTTCAAAATTGCGTTTTTAAATAATAAATGTTAAGAAATTGTAATATATTAAAATTTTAAATAATTTAATTATAATTTTGTTGCATTAAAAATTCCTCCCTTATTAGGGAGGATTAAGGTGGGTATTTGTATTGCGGGGC
>CAMVQX010000061.1 GCA_947169755.1 uncultured bacterium | reverse complement strand
AAAAAGTTTCTAGGTGTCATTTCAATTTCTCCTTAATTTTTTACTACCGGGTAATTTTACCCGCCGGTAAGGTTTTTAATTCCGACCCGGCTTCTGATGAAAAGTTTACACCATACAATATCTAAAAGCAAACGATTGTAAAAATATATTTCACATCTCAAAGGATACGCTTATTGTTAAATCTTCCTGAATATCGACAATAGCCCATCTGATAACAGATTTATACATTTTAGAAAGCTCTTTTTCGATGTACAAATTATCGAAATTTTCAATTTTTTTTAATTTTATAATATCCGATTTAATCATAATATTATTCAACGGTAACTGATTTTGCCAAGTTCCTCGGCTGATCAACATCTTTGCCTAAAAATTCAGCAATATAGTAAGCTATCAATTGCAGCGGAATCATTGCAATAATCGGAGAGAAAAGTTCTTGAACATCAGGAACTCTTATTATATGTTCAAATAAATTGTTCAACTTTTCATCTTTTGAGTTTGTAAGTGCAATCATTCTTGCATTACGAGCTTTTGCTTCTTCACTGTTTGATAAAAGCTTTTCATAAACGCTGCCTTTCATCAAAATTGACAATACAGGCATTGTTTCATCAAGCATTGCAATAGGTCCGTGTTTTAATTCTCCGGCAGGATATCCTGTTGCATTTATGTAGCTTATTTCTTTGAGCTTTAATGCCCCTTCCAAAGCTGTCGGATAATTTATTCCTCTTGCAATATAAATAAAATCTTTTGTGTTAGCATAAGCTTTTGCAACTTCTTGAATTTGTTCTTTATGAGCAAGAATCTGCTCAATTTTTTGAGGAAGAACCATTAATTCTGCTTTTAAAGATGTTAAATCACTTTTTTCCATTGACCCTTTAATCTCTGACATATAGAGAGCCAAAAGATAAAATGCCATCAATTGTGCAATATATGATTTTGTTGCAGCAACTGAAACTTCAATTCCGGCATTTACAGGTATTAAGCTATCTGCTTCTCTCGCCATTGCACTATCAGGGCGGTTAGTGATAATCAAAATGTGTGAACCGCGAGCCTTGGACTGTTTTATTGCAGTCAAAGTATCTGCCGTTTCACCTGATTGCGAAACCCCTATTACGAGAGTATTTTTATCAGTAACTGTTTTTCTGTAAATATATTCGCTTGATGCTTCCACATCAACAGGAACTGAACAAAATCCTTCAATTAAATATTTTCCTATCATTGCTGCGTGTAAAGATGTTCCGCAAGCAATAATTTGAATCCTGTTTAAATTTTTTAAAGTATCTTTTGTTAATTTAACTTCATCAAGAACAATATTCTCATCAGGCGCATGGAGTTTACCGACCAAAATATTTCTTATAACATCTGGCTGTTCGTGAATTTCTTTGAGCATAAAATGCTTGTAACCCATTTTACTTAATGCGACAGGTTCCCAAGGCAAAATTTCAGCTTTTGGTTCAATTTTATTGCCTTCACCATCTATCAATTCCATTTTATCCGGAGTCAGTGTCGCAATTTGATTATCATTTAAGTAAACGGCTTTGTTAGTATGTTTAATGATAGCAGGAACATCAGATGCCGCATAAAATTCGCCTAATCCAATCCCGACAACTAACGGAGCATTACGTTTTGTAATAACAAGTTTTTGCTTGCAGTTTTTATGCATAACGCAAAGAGCATAAGCCCCTTCAATTTCTTTTGAAGCAAGTCTTACAGCTTCAGTAAGATTTTTGCATTTGTCATATTTTTTTGCAACGAGATGCGCAACTACTTCAGTATCTGTTTCCGAACGGAATGTACAGCCTTGTTTGATTAACACTTCTTTTAATTCTTTGTAATTTTCAATAATTCCGTTGTGAACGATAACAAGACCACCGCAATTACAAGTGTGCGGGTGCGCATTTAATACAGTCGGAGCACCGTGTGTAGCCCAGCGGATATGCCCGATGCCCATAGTTGATTTGTTAAATTCTTCGGTATGATTTTTTAATTCTTCACGCAAATTGTTTAGTTTACCTACTGCTTTGTAAACTTTGATTTCGCTGTCGCACATAACGGCAATCCCTGAAGAATCATAGCCTCTGTATTCAAGCTGCTCAAGGCCATCCATAAGTATATCAACTACAGATTTATTACCAACATATCCTACTATTCCGCACATAATTTCCTCTCTTGTTATAGAAGTATTATAACATAGAAAAAGTTATGTTTATAAAAGTTTTATATTAAAATGCAAAAATGTAACTTAGAAACATATTTTAAATTTGAAATGTAAAATTATTAAAAATGCATGTCAAATGAAGATGGCATTCCGTTAATTTTTTCATCTTCCATACGCATAGCGGAACCTATAGTGAAGCTTTCCGCATACAGTTTGTTGATTTTATATGTTAAATCACCGTTGAAAACTTCTTCGTTTTCTTCTAAAAATTCAAATAGAGGATCTGTAGGAGATTTTACGATATTATTTAAAGTTTCTTTTGCATGTTTAAGTGTGTGTTCTCCGATTTCGGGAACTTTTACGTTCATACCAAAGGGTTTGTAAGGTCTGTTAAATGATGCTCCTGTGTCTGTCATGATTCATATCCTTTTTTATTACAAATAAGTTATCGGAATATCGGATATGAAAGTTTAATATTTGGGGGGTATTTTTTACAATTGTTAATATTTATTTTCTGGGTTGAGGAAATTTTAATCCGTCCCTATTAATTTTGATTCCGCTTTGTTGTTCAAGTGTCTCCAGGATTCCTAAACCATCTTGATAAGTGTAATACCCGTTGTTTGTATCTGCAATAACTTCATCTGCATATAATTGTGCATTTTCCCGGCCATGACGTCTAAAGAGCTTTTCCATAGGACCATCTTGACGGTCGTTATTACATCTTTTGCAAGCTGCTGCAATGTTAGTTATATCATCAGTTCCGTTTTGACTTTGCGGAAGCAAATGTTCAGCTGTGTTAGAAGAAGGAGCAAATATATCGTATGCGATTTTTTCTGATGTTGATCGGTCGTGTTTTACGATAAATGCTTGGATGCTGCTGTCTGATGTTGGCAAGCTATCAGCAAGATAAAATATTCTTGTCCTAATTCTCTTATGTTTAGCGTTTTCCTTATTATTTTCTAAAGCTTGTGCTTGGCCGCCTTTGTCCTTAGCCGGTTCTAAAACTTGTGCAAGATCGTGTTTTAAACCTTTATTTGTAAATTTACGAACAATAGGTTCTTTGTTCAATTGTCTCTTAGCACTCTCGCAGAGCTGTACAATATCACCTGATTTGGCAGCTTCAGCTTCACGTTTAATAGCATCAATTATTGTAAATCTCAACTTTTCTCGTGTATATTCTTTTTTCATAGCTTTTGTAACCGTAATTTCTTGGTCGGGATATAAAGTTTCTAATACTTTTTTAACTGCATCATAAGTAACATCTTTTTTCTCTTTTCTTATGCATTGAATCATTAAAAGGTCAGTGAGTTTTTCAATTTTTTTAGCTTGTTCATCATTTGGAATAGCTTCTGTCAATCTGCGTATTTGGTATCTTAATTCTAATGCACTGTACTCTTCTATGTACGGTTGATGGAAAATTCTCTTTTTACTTATTTCAATAATTGATTCTATAGCATTTTTTTCTTTTTCCGGAAGCAGCTTAGCTTGATCAACTATTGAATCAAAAATAGGTTTTTGTACCTTGTACAAATCCTTGTTTGCAAGAATTGACATTATCTTAATTACAGTATCAAGATGTGCATCAGGGTACATTTCTGACAATTCTTCTATCATTGAAAAAACTTCTTTTTCTTTTTCGTGTAGCGAAGGTTTGTATTGTTTAAAATGTTGCACAATTGTCTTGATTGGTTCTGAAAATAATCCACCTTCTGTCCAATCCTTAATATCCTTTTCGCCATATTTTAATTCTTTGTGACAATATAAACAATGATGACCTGTACCGGTTGTATGTTCTCTAAACTCTTTAAGTGTCTTTATTGGTTGTTTGATTTTGGCTTGGAAACTTGGCACAAATGTATCCACAGGCTCAGCAAAAACATCCGATATGTATGGTGATGATTTTCTCTTAAAGTCTGGTTTATAAGTAAATAAATTTGTGGTTATCGGAAAAACCTTCATAATATTTTAATAACACGTAAATAAAAAATTTTGTTAATATGTTAACTTATTTATATAAATTTGTAACATCTATATCAATAAGTCCGTCTGATAATGAATTCAATGTTGAAGCAAGATTTTCTACGTATTCTTTTTTACATAAGTCTTTTTTGCAAAGTGAGATTAGTTTATCAATTTGGACCTGTGCGTTTTCAGGCATGTAAGGATTTTCTTCTATTTGCATCGAAATCGGGAAATGATGCCGCGAATTGTTACAATAACAACATTCAAGGGCGAAATTTAAAGAGTTATTCTGCCCTTTAAAACATTTTGGCGTAAGATGTTCAAATGTTCCGACTGACGGGTGAATTAAGTTTAACGCAATTACTTCAGGACGCTTTCTTGCGTTTTTTACTACAAAAGCGCAGACTTCATCGCTTGATCTTGGAAGTCTGCGTGCAATTGTCAGTATTTCATCTTTTATACGTTTGTTTTCAATATTGCTGATTATATTTTTAATTTTATGAATAAAAATTCTTCTGGAGAAGGGCTTGTGCGGTTCAGGGTCAAAAATTATGTCATTTGTTTTGATTATTAATTTTCTTAATTGTCGAGCCGTTTTTTTAGGGAGTATTCGTCTGTAAAAGCTTATTTTGTTAAAAATTGAGCTTTGAATTTTTACTAATGCAAGTTCGTGGACTTCTTTTTTCATAACCAAAAGTTGTTGAAAATCTTTGTCGGGATATTTTTCGCTCATACTTTTGAGCATATTAAAGACTTGTCTTTCTACAGGGTGCATAATTTTTTCAAACGGTTCAAGCTCTTTTATTACATCAGCGGCTTTGCCTGTGAATCTTTTGTTATCCAAAATTTCGGTATAAGTGTCCGGATGCAGCATTTCCATTCCGCAGCAAAGGCAGGGTATATGATAATTAAGAAGATTTTTTAATTCTCTGCGTGTTAAGGGAATTTCTTTGCATCTGAAGGAGGTTGTTTCAGCTTTTATAACTTTCTTCTCCATAGTCATATTATTCCCGTTCACAAAAATTTTTAATCCTTATATAATATTTTTATGGAAGAAATTTTGGACGAACAAAAAAATGTAGTCGATAATAGTAATATGAAGCATATTATTGCGCTTGTTGATTGTGATTCTTTTTTTGTTTCCTGTGAACAATCAGTTAATCCTGAATTAAAAGGTAAGCCTGTTTGTGTTATGTCGGGTCGCGGCCAGTGTGTAATTTCACGTTCAAAAGAAGCTAAAAAGCTCGGTGTAAAAATGGGAATGCCGTATTTTCAAATAGAAGGAGAATTAAAAAAAGCTATATACATAAATGCTAATCACGAGCTTTATTACAATATTTCGAAAAAAGTTATGGATGTTTTGAGGAGGTTCAGTCCTGATGTTGAAGTTTATTCTATTGATGAGGCGTTTGTTGATTTGACAGGTTTAAAAAAGCTTTATAAAAAAGATTATTTAGAAATTGCACAAATGATTAGAGAAGAAATCTTAAAAGAAGTTGATATTCCGGTTTCTATTGGTGTAAGTTCTTCAAAATCTCTTGCAAAACTTGCATCTGATAAGGCAAAAACTATGGGGCAAGGTGTGTTTTTGGTAGGTTCGAGAAAAATAGAACCGCTTTTAAAAAATACGAATATTGATGAAATTTGGGGTATTGGCAGAAATTTGTCATTATTGATGCGCAAAAACGGTATCTTGACTGCATATGAGTTGGTGGGTCAGGATGATTTGTGGCTGGATAAACAAATTGGTATCAGAGGACTTGAAATGAAGCACGAGCTCTTGGGCGAAATGGTTTCACCTGTTTCCTCAGAGGTTAAATTACCAAAATCTATCCAAAATACATGTGCACTTGCAAAATTCACATCTGATAAAAACTATATTAAAAATTCTCTGAATTATCATATCCACACATCATGCAGACGGCTTAGAAAAATTAATGCAAAATGCAAAGGCATAAGTATTTTTCTTAGAACAAAGGACTTTAAAGTCTTTTGTGAGAAAAAGTTGTTGAATATGCCGACCGATTTTGAACTTGAAATTTCGGATATAATTTTTGAACTTTTGGATAAAATATATAATCCGAACATTCTTTACAGGAGTACAGGTGTTATTTTGGATAATTTTGTGCTGAATAGTGCTTATCAAATGTCTTTGTTTGCAGATAATGAAATTGATACCAAAAAAGATAAATTATCAAAATGTTTTGATAGATTGGAAGAACGGTTTGGAAAAGACATCATTCAAACCGGATTTATAAAAAAAGATGTTTAAAAAAAAGAGGCGATAAGCCTCTTTTTCTTATTCATATATCCAACCGTTCGTTAAATCAACTCTAACCGGTTTTAATAGTTTTAATAAGATTGTATTATCAGGTGTTGCTTCCAATTTCTCACCCTTTAATGTTGCTCTGACTATTTTCATAAACCAGTTTCTGCTTTTTTTGATGTCGCTAACACCGCTAAATGCAGCTGTTTGATCGTTAGCTGTAGTAATAAGTGCATTATCAAATACCAATACGCCGTTTCTTACAAACCATTGGCCGCTTCTAACATCAAGTAGTTGTCCTTTCAATGTTGCACCTTTACGTACAAGTATGTAATTTTCTTTAGTAACATAGTTTTCTGGAGCAACGGCAGTATAAATTTCGCCGGCTTGTGATTTTTGAGAACTTGCATATTTAGTTAATTGGATAGGTACAACTGTTCCGGCAGGTATAGTTCCAATACTGCCTTGTACTGTAGCGTTTTCTACTACATAACCTTTACCTGTTTTCTTTCTCATTGCTTCTGCAAGTTTAGCATTCGGATTTAATTTTGCCTGTCTCATCATTTCGTGCAAAATGGCAGCTACCTCTGCACGAGTAGCGGGTCTGTCAGCATCAACCAACTTTGTGCTTGAAGGCATAGTTACAAGCATATTCAAAATTTCAGCTTTTCCGGCAGGGACTACAAACCATTCCGGAATTGCATTTGAATCCAAATATTTGTGAGATAAAACTTCCTTTGCTTTTACGTAACTAATTTGTTCGGTTGTCAATGCATTAACTGCAACTGATATAGATTCTCCTCTTGATACTGAATCTTCAGGTCTGAAAGGTTGTCCTGATGGAGGGCATGAAATCAAATCAAAGTACAAAGCTTTTTGGATAGCATCGTAAGCCCAAAATGACGGATCAATATCCGTAAAATTAACCGGCTGAGCAACAACCGTGTGTTCTTGCCCTAAAGCTTTTATAGCCATTGACGCAAATTCAGCTCTTGTAACGTATTCGTCCGGTCTGAATGTGCCGTCAGGATATCCTACAATTACACCCTGTTGTGTTAAAATTTCAATTTCTTTTGCAGCCCAATGGTTAGGTGAAACATCTGGATATGCAAAAGCAGGAATTGCGAATGCAGTTATACATATCGCAGTCAAAAACATTTTCAATAAATTTTTCATATCAAACTCTCCTTAAAAAACTTACTAAATATATAGTACCTTTAAAGTTTATTTACGGCAAGTATTGATAAAGTTATGTTAATTCTTCAAGAGCTTCTTTTGTCATTTGTAAATATGAGTATCCGTATTTTTGATCCGGCTCAAGATGAGCTCCTTCAGCCCATTCATTCCAAGCGTTAATGAATAGAAACTGTTCGTCTTTGGATTTGTTTTCTATTGTCCAGCTAATAATATCTTTTAACCATTTTTTATAATGCTCAGGAGTATTGGGAAATATGTTTGCACCATTGTAACATTTTCTTGATGTATTATCCCAAGAAGGAAAACAACCTTTAAATAAATTTGCTTTGTACGGATATATATACCTTTTTTTATCTATCCATTTTGTTATGTTAAAAATTTTTCCGTTAAATTTATTATTCATAATTTTAACTTTTAATGGATTAATAATTTTTTTTGATGTTAATCCTTGCGGGAAAAATTCAAATAAACCGTCAAGTAAAAATTTATCAGTATAAGTTTTCGATTTGTATTTTTTAGCGCGAAAAGTTGTTGTTAAAATATACAAATCGTCAAAACCGTTTTCTTTTGCAATCTTTCTTATTCTTAAATTGAATTCTTTATACTTTTCATAGGGAAATTTTCCCGGATTATATATTATCAATATGGGTTTATTGCCAATTTTTATATACCTTTTATCTTTAAAATAAGGTAGTGCATCTTGCATGAATTTTTCAGCATCCCCATCTAAAAGTTCTTGTTTATGTAATGTTTCTCTATTTTGTCCATTGGACCATAACATAGTCCAATCTTCGTTTGCCCAAAACAAAAGGAAAGGTATATCAAGACTTTTGTCTGCTAAAAATTTTTCTAACGGTTTTTCCATTATTTTTTCTCCGGAAAACCAATAGTAATAAAAAGAAAATCCATAGATACCATATTTTTTTGCAAGTTCAATTTGTCTTTTCATTATATTGATGTTTTCCAGATTGTAATAACCGACATCTATCGGGATATGCGGTTGATAATGACCGATAAACTGAGGTACTGTTTTTGAAGTGTTGGACCATTCGCTAAAACCGCGTCCGAACCATTTGATATTTTCTTTAAAATCATGAAATTGCGGAAGATAATGCGCAATTAATTTAACATCATTTGGTTTACAGTTATGATT
>CAMVQX010000060.1 GCA_947169755.1 uncultured bacterium | reverse complement strand
CAAAAACGCCTAAGCATATTGACACAAGGACTTCTCCTGCAAAAATGTTTGCAAAAAGTCGTATTGCAAGGCTTAGAGGTCTTGTAAACATTTCCAATAATTCAACTAAGAACATTATTATTCCTTGAATACTAAATTCATGGATAAAAAATTTCGCCTTTTTGGCAATAAGGCCGGCCACAATATAGTAAATCAAAACCAATATTGCAAGCGCAGCCGTCAGATTTATATCATTAGTCGGAGACGCAAGCTCACCGTGCTTTAGATGAATTATTCTCAAAGGTAATTGTCCCATAAGATTAGCAATCAGAATAAATAAGAAAAGAGAAGCAACAAAAGGAACATGCTGCCTATTTTTTTGCGGCATCAAAGTATCCATAGTGCCGTAGAAAAATTTCATAATGGCTTCTGATATAGCTTGTATCTTATTCGGAACAATAGAAAGATTTTTTGTTGCAAGGAGTGCAAAAATAATCAATACCCCCATTGCAAACCACATTATAAATACAGTATCAAGATTTATAGATACCGAATGATTTAAAATATTAAATGTGTAAATCCAATGTTCCATGTCCTCTCCCTAAGTTATTCTAATCTGCTAAAAAAAAAATCGCAAATTTTTTATGTTTGGTTTACAATAAGCATGAGGAGAGTGCATGAATATTATCAGACTTGAAGAAGTTGACTCTACAAATCTTTATGCAAAGAAGAATTTAATTAATTTGCCTGACAAATCAATCATACTTGCTGACAGACAAACTTCAGGCAGAGGAAGATTTGACAGAAGCTGGATAGATTTAGGAAACGACAATATTTTCATGTCAATTATTCTAAAGCCGTCGGATAATTTTATGCATTGCTACCCAAACCTAACACAGTATTTATCATTAGTATTATGTCAAACTATTGAAGAATACGGCTTAGCCCCCAAAATAAAATGGCCAAACGATGTATTAATAGACGGCAAAAAAATTGCCGGTATTTTATCGGAAACTGTAATGCACGGTAACACTTTCAATGGTTTGGTATTAGGTGTAGGAATTAATTTAAATTCAGACAATGAATCTCTGACTTTGATTAAAGATAAAGAAGCAACAGCTTTAAATTTGGAAATTTCTGTTGATAAAATCGATAAAGAAGAGTTTCTAAATAACCTGTTGAATAAATTTTTTGATAATTATGACAAATTTTTAGCCAACGGCTTTGCTGAAATCAAAGACGAATATTTAAGCAGAGCTTGTTTTATGAACAGTAGTGTATCTGTTCAGGTATTCAATAAAAAGCAATCAGGAATAGCAAAAGCTATCACGGATTCAGGAGAATTGGTTATTGAAAAAGATAACAAAGAAATAGTATTGACAATGGGAGATATATTATGAGTGAAACATTATTGGAAGGTTTAACCCTTTTATGTATGGGTATGGGTTTTGTACTTTCTTTTTTATGCGTAATGATAGTTTCAATGACTATAATGTCACGTATAGTCAAATATTTAAATCAGATATTTCCGGAAGTTGTTGAAACAACTGAAAGAAAATCTGTAGCGGCAGATGATTGTGCGGCTATTGCGCTAGCAATCGTTGCAGCAAAATTTAGAAAATAATAGGAAGGGATATAATTATGGCAAAACAACTTATTAAAGTAATGGATACGTCGTTTAGAGACGGTTTTCAATCTATTTACGGAGCAAAAGTTCTTGTGGATGACTTTATTCCTGCGCTTCAGGCTGCAGTCAATGCAGGTTTAAACCACTTTGAAACTGCAGGCGGGGCAAGATTTCAAGCTCCAATATTTTTCTGTAATGAAAATGCATTTGAAACAATGGATAAAATAAGAGAAGCCGTAGGACCTGATGTTAAACTGCAATCTCTGGCCAGAGGCGTAAACGTTGTTGGACTAAACTCGCAGCCGAGAGATATTATCGATTTACACGCCAAAATGTTTGCAAAACACGGTGTTAATGTTATCAGAAACTTTGATGCTTTGAATGATGTTAATAATTTGATTGATTCAGCCAAAAGCATAAAAAAACACGGGCTTCAACATGAAGTTACAATCACGATGATGGAACTTCCATACGGATGTGAAGGTGCTCATGATCCTGATTTTTATGAAAAGGTGCTGAGAAATATTCTTGATGCAGGCATTCCGTTTGATAGCTTAGCATTTAAAGATGCTTCAGGAACATCAAATCCCAGAAAGGTTTATGAAACCGTAAGACGTACAAGAGAAATTTTAGGTGCTGATGCTCATATCAGATTCCATTCACATGAAACTGCAGGAACAGGTTTAGCTGCGTATTTGGCAGCACTTGATGGCGGCGCCGACGGAATTGACCTTGCAATGAAACCTGTTTCGGGCGGTACCGGACAGCCTGATATTATTTCTATGTGGCATGCACTGAAAGGTACTGACTATGATTTAGGCTTAGATATCGGCAAAATTATGGAAACAGAAGAAATTTTCAAAGAATGTATGAAAGATTATCCTATTTCTCCGATTTCATTAGCGGTAAATCCGATACTAATTCAAGCCCCGCTTCCGGGTGGTGCTACTGCAACTACTGTAAATCAATTAAAAGATATGAATATGCTTGATAAGTTCCCTCAGCTGATTAAAAATATGAAAGATATTGTTTCAAGAAGCGGTTTTGGAACTTCAGTAACACCGGTTTCTCAATTCTACGCACAACAATCATTCCTTAACACAGTTAACGAACCATATAGTGTATTAGAACCAAGATATGCAAAAATGCTTTTAGGATATTTTGGAAAGACTCCTTGTGAACCTGATCCTGAATTAGTAAAAATTGCTGAAGAAAAGACAGGTTTGAAACCGACAACAGAAAAAGTTGTTGACTTAAATGAGAAAGATCCGGAAAAAGGTATTAAAGCTGCGGAAGAAAGATTAAAAGCAGCAGGTTTGCCGATTACTGATGAGAATGTATTTATTGCAGCTGCGTGTAAAGACGGCAGAGAAGATAAAGGTATTGATTTCTTGCTTGGCAAAGGGCAAGTTTCAGTTAACAAGAAATCTTCAAATGATAAACCTGAAGAAACTGCTTCTAATAATTCTTCGAATGGTTATACAGTTACAGTTAACGGTAAAAAATATGCAGTTGCTTTTGAAGGAAATAAAGCAACAGTTAACGGTAAATTATATGACTTTGACATAAAAGAAGGTGTAGTTGGTACGAAGACTTCAGCCGGCGAAGGAACACCTGTTAAGGCGGCATTACCCGGTGTTGTATTGAAAGTTCTCGTTTCAACAGGAGATACAATTTCCGAAGGAGATGTATTGCTTGTTGTTGAAGCTATGAAAATGGAAACTGAAATTAAATCACCGGTTTCAGGTGTTGTTAATTCAGTTGACGTTGAGCTTGGAACAAAGGTAAAGACAGGCGATACATTGGTAACTATAGGTTAGGGAGGGTAAAATGAGTATAAGTATTCAATCAGGTTTACAAACCCTCTGGGATTCGACGGGGATTATGGGATTTGCCCATTCTGCACAAAACGCATTTGCAAATTCCGAGCTTTCCGGTGTAGAACAAATATTAGCCGCACACGGGCAATGGATAATGATTTTAATATGTTTGTTCCTGTTATGGCTTGGTATTAAAAAACAGTTTGAGCCGTTACTATTGGTTCCTATAGCATTTGGCGGATTGTTGTCAAATATTCCAATGCCGTTGGGTGAAGAAATTGCAGGTCCTAACGGATTTTTAGGTATAATATTTGAAGCCGGCATTCATAAAGGATTATTTCCATTGATTATTTTTATGGGTGTTGGTGCAATGACTGATTTCGGTCCGTTAATTGCAAACCCTAAAATGGCGCTACTCGGCGGTGCTGCTCAATTCGGTATATTTGGCGCTTTATTGATGGCGTTCTGCTGGTTTGGATTTTCAATGCCGGAAGCTGCATCAATTGGTATTATTGGTGGTGCAGACGGTCCAACATCTATATATGTAACTTCAAAATTGGCAGGTCATTTATTGGGACCAATCGCTGTTGCAGCATATTCTTACATGGCATTAGTTCCTGTAATTCAACCACCGATTATGAAATTATTAACAACAAAAGCTGAAAGAGAAATACAAATGACACAACTTCGAGATGTTTCCAAAAGAGAGAAGATTGTATTTCCTCTTATGATTTTGTTGCTTTGCGTAGTTTTACTACCGAGTGCGTGCCCGCTATTAGGTGCATTGTGCTTTGGTAATTTATGCAAAGAATGCGGTGTTGTTGAAAGACTCTCTGACACTATGCAAAATGCTTTAATTAATATTGTAACTATATTTTTAGGCTTGTCTGTTGGTTCTAAATTGTCTGCAGACCAGTTCTTGACAATTCAAACAATATTTATATTAATATTGGGTATTGCAGCATTTTCTATAGCAACCGCAGGCGGTGTTTTGATGGCAAAATTTATGAATGTATTCAGCAAGACAAAAATTAATCCGCTCATAGGTGCTGCAGGTGTGTCAGCTGTTCCGATGGCAGCTCGTGTAGCTAACAAGGTAGGTTTAGAGGCAAATCCTCAAAATTATCTTTTAATGCACGCAATGGGACCAAATGTATCAGGCGTAATCGGTTCTGCTGTAGCTGCAGGTATATTATTAGCTATATGCCATTAATAAAAAAAAGACTTCGCAAATTATATGCGAAGTCTTTTTTAGTAAACTAATTATATTGCAATGTAATTAGAATTTGTTATATAATACAATCAAAAGAGGAGCTTTATATGTCAATAGATGATGCAATTGTTATGATTTTGGCAGGCGGTGAAGGTAAAAGACTCTATCCGCTTACAAAAGACAGAGCAAAACCTGCCGTACCATTTGGCGGGAGATACAGGATTATTGATTTTGTTTTGAATAATTTCGTTAATTCAGGCTTTTTCAAGATAAAAGTTTTAACTCAGTATAAATCGGATTCATTAAGCAGACATATAACAAGAGGGTGGCGTTTATCTCCATTTTTGGACCAATATGTTGATTTGGCTCCTGCTCAAATGAGAACCGGTTCAGACTGGTACAGAGGAACTGCGGATGCAATTTATCAGAATCTTTTTCATATACAGGATGAAGATCCGGACTATGTATGTATATTTGGGGGCGACCACATTTATAAAATGGATGTTTCCCAAATGCTTGATTATCACAAAGAAAAAATGTCCGATTTAACAATATCAGCCATTCCGATTCCGATATCAGAAGCACATGAATTTGGTATAATTGAAGTTGATGATAATTGGAAACTTATAAATTTTGTTGAAAAACCGCAATATAAGCCGAAATCCATTCCCGGAAAACCTGATATGTGTTTGGCATCTATGGGTAATTATATTTTTAACAAAAATATATTGGTTGATGCATTAGAAAAAGATGTTAAAATTGATACATCACATCACGATTTTGGGAAAGATGTTATCCCGATGCTTTTAAAAGAAGGTAAAGAAATCTATATCTATAATTTTGCAGAGAATACTTTCCCGGGCATATCCGAAAGAGAAAAAGGTTATTGGAGGGATGTAGGTAGTACCGATGCATATTGGCAGGCAAATATGGATTTATTGGATTATGATCCTGAATTAAATTTGTATTCTCAAGAATGGCCTTTGAGAACATTTAATTATAACTATCCGCCTGCGAAATTCATCTGGGAAGAGGGCGAAAGGGTTGGTATGGCAACTAACTCTATGGTATCTGAAGGCTGTATTGTATCAGGTGCTGGACTTTCAAGATGTATATTATCTCCCAAAGTAAAAGTAAACAGTTATTCTCAAATATCCGAAAGTATTTTAATGGAGAACGTAGAAGTCGGCAGGTATTCAAAAATCAAACGTGCCATTATTGACAAAAATGTAGTGATACCTCCAAATACAAGAATAGGATACAACAGAGAAGATGACGAAAGACGTGGTTTCCACGTTTCTGCCAACGGAATAACTGTTGTACCTAAGGGCGCAAAAATATAATTTTGTAAATTTTTGTTCACAAAACGATTTTTTTAGGCAATTTTCAACCTTCATTATCTTTATTGATTTGGGTGGAAATGTATGTCTAGTTTGAGAACGTATGCAATAAAAACATATCAAAATTTTTTGAATATTCTCCCGAATGCAGAATATTCAAACTCATCAGGCATCAAACTTGTTCATGATGCCGGTGAAAAGATTTCCTCCGCAGAACAACGCCTTATCTTAGGTGCTACCGCCCTTATGTCTCAACCGTTTATTGACGCTCACAACAGAAATGTTGACGAAAACACAAGAAGAGTTTCAGTTGCAAGAACTATTGCAAAAATTGTCGCAGGTACATTCACAGGATTCTTCATAAGAAAGGGATGCATAAAAGCAATAAAAGCATTCTCTCAACTTCCCGGCCCAAAAGTTCCCAAATACAAAACTATTTTCACACCCAAAGACATAACAAAAATAAACAGTGATGAATTTATCCAATACAGAAATGCAATGGGTACTATTGTTGCACTCATCGTTATGATGTTTACAAATTTTGCTATTGATGCACCACTCACAAAATTTTTAACAAACAAACTGGTAAAGAAACAGGAGGATAAAAATGCCGTCAAGTAATTTATTCTCCAAATTCAAAACTACTTTATATAAAAATTACGGTGAAAATCCCGGAAATATGCTGGTTCATACAGGGGTTCTCGGGTGGATTTTATCTTCACTTGCTCAGGTAAGCGCAGTTGTATTCAACGATAAAATTCCCAAAGAACAGAAAAGTTTTCTAATTCCTCAAGAAATTGCAGACGCTGCTGTTAATATTATTTCTTTTTATCTGATTACAAGTTCATTTAAAAAACTAGCTTCAAAACTTGTATCAACAGGTAAATTAACTACAAAACCAATTAAAGAATTTTTAAATAAAAACAAAGTTACGGACAAAATTGGTAATTACGACTTTAATATTGAAAATCTTCCTAATTTTAAAGATATAAAAGGCGAATATAAACCATTTAAAAACGGTATAGACGTTATTGCAAGCACTATTGGTTCAATAATATCTTGCAACATAATTACACCCGTTGTACGAAATCAATATGCATCAAAAAAACAAAAACAAGCATTGGCACGTATGAACGTTAATACGCAGCAATTAAAATCACCGCGCGGAATTTCTATTGAAGATTATCAAAAAATGGCTTCAATGAAACATTCAGGCTCATTAAAAATATAAAAATTTTATTAATCCTGCAACTATTGAAGCTACCATTATAAAAAACAATGCAGAGATTTTATAAAATGAAATATATGATTTATTTTGAATCAATTGATTAATAACACTTTTTGAGTAATCTGTCTTTAGTTCATTTTTTGTTTTTTCGTATGCACCGTGAAGTAATTTTTTAAACGAATAAATATCTTCTAAGTCTTGCCTGGCAAGAGGATTGGATATAGTAATTTTTTTCATTTTTATATTTTCTGTATCATCTAACTCATTATCTATATATTCAGATAATTTATCTTTAAAAATTTCATACTGTTTTGTAGTATAGGAATTATTGATATCATCAGAAATATAAGAATCAATAATAATTTCTTTGCAATATCTGTCCTGACATTGCTCACAATTTTCTATATGCTCTTGAACATATTTAGCGAGTTTAGGACTTAGCGTCCCGTCAAGATAAAAAGCTATTAATGCACCAATTTGTTCGCAATTTAATTTTTTTTTCATATAAACTCCTTTATATATAGGCCTTTAAATCTTCTTGCAGTTTTCCTCTTGCCCTTGAGATTCTTGATTTAACAGTTCCAACAGACGTATTCGTTGCCTGAGCAATTTCGTCATAACTCAAACCTTGAAATTCTCGTAATACAATTGCAACTCTAAAATTGTTAGGCAAAGCCTGAATTGCAGCTTTAATTATCTTTTCAAGCTCACCTGCTAAACATTTCTCATTTGGTTTACATTTTATGTCCGGCAACTCAAACTTTATCTGAGGCAGATCCTCTGCATCGTTGTCAAGAGAAATAGTATCAGGGCTTCTTTGTAATTTTCTTAAACTGTCATAATAAATATGGGTTACAATCTGGTTTAGCCAGCTTTTAAAGTGCTTTGGGTTTCTTAAATTTGAAATATTTTTTGCAATTTTTAAAAGAGCTTCCTGTGTCAAATCGGATACATTTTCTTCATTATCGCTCAGGTAAACAAATGCAGCAAATATATTTTTTTGCTCACGCCTTATTAATTCTTCTAAAGCTTTTAAATCATGTTGCTGAGAAAGAACTATTAATTCTTCCAATGACATCTTTTTATATTGCAACATAGAAAAATCTCCTTAAAAATATATTAAGGAAATTTACGTTGTAAATGCACCTACTTTCCTACATAACCGATTGTCGTATTTTTAAGATGCACATATGCAACCATTTAAAGCGGTATAAGCAGCTACATACGGTGAAGCAAGATAAATAAACCCGTTTACATTACCCATTCTGCCTTGAAAGTTTCTATTTTGAGTTGCAAGACAAACCTCACCATCAGCTAAAGTTCCGGCATGTACACCAACACACGGTCCGCATCCCGGAGGTAAAATTGTAGCATTTGCCTCAACAAATATTTTAATCAACCCTTCGTCTAAAGCCTGAAGATACACATCTTTTGAAGCAGGACAAATTAACATTCTAACATCAGAATTTACTTTTTTCCCGTTCAAGATTTTTGCAACAACTCTCAAATCTTCAATCCTGCCGTTTGTGCAAGTTCCGACAAATACTTGATTAACTTTTACATCTTTTAATTCATCAACAGTTTTTGTATTATCAACAGTATGCGGACAAGATACCATATGTGTTATATCTTGAGCATTTATTTTTATAACTCTTTCATAAATTGCATCACTATCAGGTTGTATAGTTCTGAATTTTTCTTCTCTTCCTCTTGATTTTAAAAATGCTTTAGTTTTATCATCAGCAATAAATAAACC
>CAMVQX010000059.1 GCA_947169755.1 uncultured bacterium | reverse complement strand
ATAGATAGTAGGGCGGGATACCTATCCCGCCTTACTTCGCAATATAAGTAAATATTTGTAAATTAAGTTTTAAATTATTAGCAAAAAATTATTTTACCTGTTTTGATACAAAAGAGGTATATTATGATAACAAATTTACAAAACACGAATTCTTATTCTTTTACATCAAGAGCAAATGGAAGACATTTCAGAAACGAGGCTCGCAAACTTATAAAAATGTACAAAAATGATACGGAACTTGGTTCTCCCAAATATGAACGTAATAGCGATCGGTATCTTTATGCAATATATGAACTTGCAAGAAGAATTGGAAAAAGAAATGTAACTCCTGAAGACAGACGATTACACAAAAAATTAAAAGAAATATACGCAATAAATGAAACGATACTTGATAGCTATGATGTTGGAGTTCCGGGAGCTCATTATGTCGACAGAACAATAAATTATTCTATATAGAAAAATTAGTATGAAGTCGTGGGCAAAGCGTCAGTGTGCCTATAATTTTATGTAAATTATCCTTATTTACCATTTGAAAAATTTGTTTCTCAGGGGTATTATGATAAAGACTGGTGCAATTTTGAAGATAAGAATAAAATTACTAATATGGATTGTGAATAAAGGGGTTTGATGGATATTTTAGAGAGAATAGATTTTTTAAAAGACGAAATTAACAGAGCAAATTATAAATATTACGTTGAGGATAACCCATCTATCAGCGACTTTGAATATGACAAATTGTTTGCGGAATTGAAAGAATTGGAAGGTCAAAACCCTCTTTTGATTACCCCTGACAGCCCGACTCAACGCGTCGGCTCAATTAGCGAAAAGTTTTTTCCGTACAAACATAAATACCGCCTATACAGTCTGGATAACACTTACAACTACGAAGATTTAGAGGATTGGTATGACAAAATTGTAAAAGAATACAATGAACAAGAACTTGTTTGCGAGCTTAAAATTGACGGGCTTGCAATTGCACTGACTTATGAAAACGGTGTTTTTGTACGTGGTGTCACAAGAGGTGACGGAATAACGGGCGAAGACATCACAAACAACCTAAAAACAATAAAAGCAATTCCTTTAAAGCTGTTTAAGCCTGTAAGTGTTGAGGTTAGAGGCGAAATTTATATGCCAAAAACTTCATTTGAGAAGCTCAACGAAGAAAATTTAAAGAATGGCGAAAAACTCTTTGCAAACCCGAGAAACGCAGCTGCAGGATCTTTAAGGCAGCTTGACAGTTCTATAACAGCTAAAAGAGATCTCTCGATGTTCTGCTACACTGCGATATTTACCGGTCAAATCGAAAATCCGCCCAAAACTCACTATGAAAGTATAATGTATTTGAAAGATTTAGGATTCAAAATAAATCCGAATATAAGGCTTTGCAAAAACGCTAAAGAAGCCATACAATATTGCAAAGACTGGGACGAAAAACGTTTTGACTTGAATTACGCAACTGACGGAGTTGTTATAAAGGTCAACAATTTCGCAGTCCAGCAGGAAATGGGGTTCACATCACGTGCACCAAAATGGGCAACCGCGTTTAAGTTTCCGCCTGAAGAAGTTACAACAACACTTTTGGATATTGAAACAGGTGTAGGGAAAACAGGTGCAATAACTCCCGTTGCAATACTTGAGCCTGTACAACTGGGAGGCAGCACAGTTGCAAGAGCGAGTCTGCACAATTTTGACGAAATAAAAAGGCTTGATGTAAGAATTGGCGACAAAGTTTTCATAAAAAAAGCCGCAGAAATTATTCCAAAAGTCATAAAAATTATTGAAGATGAAGAACACTATAATCGTCCTGTATATTGCGCACCTCAAAAATGCCCGTCTTGCGGGGCAGATTTACATTTTCATGAAGAAGAAGTAAACCTGTATTGCGACAATCCTGATTGCCCCGCCAAAATATGCGCAAAAATAGAATATTGGGCATCAAAAGAGGCTATGGATATCGATAACGTAGGGCCTTCCATTATAGAACAGCTTTATTCAAAAGGGTTTATAAAAAATGCTGTTGATTTGTACAAACTGACTATGCAAGATTTTATGCAGCTGGATTTGGTAAAAGAAAAGTCGGCATTTAACATGTATAATGCGATACAAGAAAGTAAAACAAGACCATTAGCAAAGCTTTTAACGGCATTTTCTATCCGTAATGTAGGGAAAGAAACCGCAGGAGTTATTGCAAATGAATTTGGAACACTCGAAAATATTATAAATGCGTCAGTTGAAGAACTCTCAAATATAGAAGGAGTAGGCGGAATAATTGCTCAAGATATTTTTGATTTTTTCAGAAGACCTGAAAATATTAATATGATTGAAGAACTTAAAGCCTTGGGGGTTGAACCCGCTCCGCCTGTCCAAAATACATACGATGATTTTAAAGGGTTAACGTTTGTTTTAACCGGAACGTTACAAAATATGACAAGAGATGAAGCATCTGAAAAAATCAAGAAAATGGGCGGTAAGACTTCATCTTCGGTATCAAAAAATACATCATATATTATTGCAGGAGAAAATGCCGGTTCAAAATTAGACAAAGGTTTAAAATTAGGTGTTATAATATTGACGGAAGATGATTTTCTGAATATGATAAAAGGTAAGGATTTATGAGAAGAAACGCACATATAATACAGATTTCAGGGTTTAGAGGAATATTGATGGCAATTTTTGTAGTAAGCTGTCTTGCTGCTGGATTTATTGCATTTCCGGCTTTTGTTGCCATGTATGCTTGGAATTATGCGGCTAACTACTTTGCAATTCCTGTAATCGGATTCTTACAAGGACTTATGCTTTGGGCAATTGTTGCAATCACAGGATTTATCATAAATGACAGAAAAAAATATCTCGTTGCATTTAGCCCTAAATCGGAATTAAGTCAAGAAGAAGTTGAAAAAATAATGGAAAGAGTAAAATTACAAAGAAAAGCTCAACTATTAAATTCAATGATATTAAAATCTGAAGAATTAAAAAAAGAAGAAGAAGAAAAAGAATCCAAAGAAAAGGAGAATGTATGAAAAAGATAATCTTAGCTGCACTCATTTTGACAATAGGAGCATGTTCAGTTCAAGCAGTAGCCGAAATGGAAAAAGGCTTTATTTCCGTAAATACAACTGCAAATGCAGAAATTGCACCTGATATTGCGGAAATTTCTATTGCAATACGTACAGAAGACGCAAAATCAATGCAAAAAGCAACTTTGCAAAACAAAGAAATCTCGGACAAAGTAATTGCAGCGTTAAAATCTATGATTAATACTTCTAATGGAGATTACATAAAGACTTCTGATTTTAACGCATCTCCGATATATAACTACAACGGTAATAAAAGAACTTTAGACAAATATCAGGTTTCAAATTCCGTAATAGTTCACACAAAAAATATTGATAAAGTAGGCGCTATGATTGACAAATCAATCACACTCGGTGCAACAAACGTAAACAGCTTGAATTTTTCACTTTCAAGCTACGAAAAACAATGTAATGATTTAATTACATTAGCTGCAAACCGTGCAAAAGACAGAGCAAATGCTGCAGTAAAAACAATTCCTTCAACAATCGCAGGAATAAAACATATGGATGTAAATTGCAGCGCGAACAATTCATATCGTCCGCAATACCGTATGATGAAAGCTAACATGGTAATGGCTGACGGTGCAGCATCTCAGGAAGCTGCTTCAACAACGATTGAAGAAGGTGTTGTAAAAATTTATGCAAACGTAAGTGCAAGCTATTACGTAAAATAATTATGAATAAAATTCCTATACTACAAGAGAAAAGAGGACATAACATTTTACAGCTTAGCAATTGTTGCAAAAATTTATAAAAAATAAACCTCTCCTTTGGGAGAGGTTTGTTTATAGTTCAAATATTCTTAAACTGTTTGTTTCATTGCGGCCTTTACACGCTTCAATGATTGATCTTTTCCTAATATTGCAAGAATTGCAGTCATATCAGCTCCGCAAAGTCTTCCTGTTACAGCAGCTCTAATTGCCCACATTGTAACTTTCGGCTTGATACCTTTTTCTTTATAGTAGCCTCTGAAAGCTTCCAATTTTTCGTGTAAGTTTTCTTCTGACCAATCCCAATCAGCTGATTGTTCAACAAATGTTTTCAAAACATCTTGAGATGTTTCTGTTTCAATTGTTTCTTTAGCTTTTTCATCAAGTTCAACACCGTCACCAAAGAAATACGGAACAGCATCTGTAATATCAGAAAGCAAAGTTAAAGGTTCTCTTGTAACTTCTACCATTCTTGTATATTGAGCATCTGTCATTGATGAAAGATCATATTGTGTCAAATACGGTTTTAATCTTTCTTTCAACTCTTCAATCGGCAGCATCTTAATATAATGACTGTTCATCCAATTCAATTTATCGTATTCAAAGATTGAGTTTGATGATGAAATTTCACCAATTCTGAAATCTTGTGCGATTTCGTCAACTGTTTTAATTTCCTGACCATCTGAAGGAGACCAGCCCAAAAGCGCTACAAAGTTGATTAATGCATCAGTTAAATAACCTTTTTCAACGAATTCAGAAACAGCTGTTGCACCGTGACGTTTTGAGAGTTTACTTCTATCCGGTGCCAAAATCATACCCAAGTGCCCAAATCTCGGAACTTCCGCACCCAAAGCTTCAAATATCAAAATTTGTTTGAAAGTATTTGAAATATGGTCTTCACCTCTGATTACGTGAGAGATTTTCATTAACATATCATCAATTACAACCGCAAAGTTGTATGTCGGCGCACCGTTTGATTTCATAATAACAAAATCGCCAAGGAGGTTTGTATCAACGTGTAAATCACCTTTTACCAAATCATCAAAATGCAACATAGAAGAATCGTGGAATGCTTTTTGAGCTTTTGCAATATTGAATCTGATTGCAGGTTTCCTGCCTTCTGCTCTGAGTTTTGCCTTTTCTTCCTCTGTTAAATTTTCACATTTTTTTGAATAAACATAAGGTTTTTTATTTTGCTGAGCAATTTCTTTTTCCTGCTCAAGTTCTTCCGGTGTACAAAAGCATTCGTACGCAAAGCCTTTGTCCAAAAGTTCTTGAACATATTTAGGATAAATATCAAATCTCTCAGATTGCGTATAAGGGCCATATGGGCCGCCTACATCCGGACCTTCATCCCAATTCAAACCCAATGCTTTTAAACTGTCAAAAATATTATCAATATAGCTTTGGCTTGTTCTTTCAGCATCAGTATCTTCAATTCTTAAAACGAATTTTCCGTTGTTTTTCTTTGCAAATAAATAGTTAAAAAGTGCAGTTCTGGCTGTACCAACGTGTAAATTTCCGCTTGGTGACGGGGCAATTCTAACTCTAACCTCTGACATAATTTATTCCTTCCTTAATATTTAAGCAATCAAAGAATATCACGCGCAAAATTTATTTTCAAGTTTTAACTTATTTGACTAACCTGTTTAATGTTCTAAAATAGTAAGTATGAAGAAGGCTTTTTTAATATCGTTATTATTATTAATATCTTTACCCGTATTTGCAGCCCCAAAAAAGATGATTACTGCTCCGGGGACTGAAAGTCATATGACAAATATTTTCATTTATACAATTCCTGATGATGATACAGAAGTTGAACCGGAAGAAGAAAAAGATGCTCCGGAAAGTGCATACATTACCCCGATAAAAGAAAATACAGATGAAGAAATTATTTTTGAAAATGATGATGATGTAAAATACGGAGCTACCACATTAAAGGGATATGCGCAATTTATTGATGATACTAATGTAATTCACCTTAAAGACGATAATGATGAATTTGTCTTAAATATAAAAAATCCTCAAAAAATTATTTCTGAAAAAAGCTTAAATTTCGGAGTCCCTGATGCAAAACCGACTTTGAGATACTTGAACGAAGAATATTTGATTGCACCGCATGCAATTAATACATCTTCTAAAATCGGTAATTTCACAATAGGAGCACAGTATAATAATGAAGTTGATAATATAGCAATGCTGGAAACAGAAACAGGATTGTTCACCAAATATGAAAGGAATAAGTTTGCTCTGAGTTCATCAGTTACAAAATCTTTAAATACGACTTATGCACAAGATTATAATACATTTTCAATTGCACCGGAGTTCAAACTTAATAATTATATGTCATTAAAAAATGTATTGAGCGCTGATGTTACACGAAATAAAAGAGCTTCAAAACTTGTATTTTCAATAAATCCTTTTGGTAAAAAGGATTATGACAGATTGCGCTTTGAATTCGGTGCAAAACAAACTTACAATATTGAAACCGAAAACACTTCAACACAATTTAGCTTTTCCACTCAATTAAAATTATAAGTTTAATATTTGCTTTATATAAGTATTTCTTTTATAATTTGATTATGGAAAACGAGCAGGAAGAAGTACAAAAAGTAAGAAAATCAAGCAGCAAAACGGGATTTTATTATTCGTTTTTAACAATAGTCCTTTTGTTTTGCCTTATTCAAATAGGTTTTGGGGCAATATTAAATATTTCCAAAACAATTGCTTACAGGGCAAAAATTTCCACATTGACAAAAATTCGTGATGCTGCAGAAGAACATAATCAAGATTTGAAACAAGATATAAAACTTTTCTCATCAACATCGAGTTTGGAAGGTATTGCAAGAAATAATTTAAAAATGGCAGGAGAAGATGAAATCTTGGTTTTGATAAATCAACAACCTCAGCAGCAAGATAATTCCAAAAAGAAACAACAAAAAAAGAAGAAAAAACATGCAGGAAACTCTTGAATATATAAAACAAGCATTTGATTTAAAAAATCAGCAATGCTACAAACAAGCAATTGAAATGCTTTACAAGGCTCTTGAAATAGAATGTGATAATCCTGAAATTCTATTCCAGCTCGGCGAGTTATATTTTTTACTCAAAAATTTCCCGCGTTCTATTCATTATTTGGAAAAAGTAATTTCTAAAAATCCAAATCACATTGAATCTTTGGAAATATTGGAAAAAATATACGTTTTTTCAAAAGATTTTTCAAACGCTTTATCTATGGCTGAAAAAGTTTTGAGTTTAGAAAGCAATCAAAAAAATATCGTTAATTTCATTGAAATAGCTTCTCAATGCGGCAATTTAAAAAAGCTAAAAGAATTTGAAACTTCTGATGACGACAAAATTCTTTATAAAATTGCAAAGGCATACTACGATAACAAGTTGTCGGAAGAAGCAAAAGCAAAGCTTGAGGAAACGTTAAAAATTAATCCAAAAAATGAAGATGCACTTGTTCTTTTAGGTAAAATATATTTTGATAAAAGCGAATTTGAAAAATCAAGAAACATATTCAATGCATTTTCTAAAATGTCAGAGAATCCGGAAGTTTTGAATTATTTAGGACTATTTGCAATTGAAGACTTAAAATTTGTCGATGCAATAAAATACTTTTCAAAAGCTTTTAATATTGATAAGAAAAATGCTAAATATTCATACAACCTTGGTAATGCATATTTTTATAACGGTTGGATAAAAGAGGCTTCGGCATCTTACCTGCAGGCTATTCGTTTAGAGCCTGAAAACAACGGCTACAGGTATTCACTTGCATATTTGTATTACGAAGCCGGAATGTTTGACAAAGCTCAATCAGAAATTGATTATATTCTGGAAAATGATCCGAATTATTCACCTGCACATGTTTTGAATGCACTTTTAAAATATGAAAAAAAAGATTATTTGGGCGCAAAATCCGAACTTGAGACAAATTTAAAAAATAGTGATGATAATTTTACGCTTTCGGTTCTGGCCAAAGTGTATAATGAACTTTCAATGTATGAAAAAGCAGAAACCTCAATCAAAAAAGTTATATCCCGCAATTCTGAAAGTCTGAATTACAGATGTCAGTTAGCTGAAATTTATATTTCGCAAAAGAAATTTGAAGATGCCATAAAAATTGTTGACGAAATTATTGAAAGCAACGAAAATTATGTCCCTGCATATATTACAGGTGCAAAAGCCTCTTTTAACAACGGGGATTTGGAAAAGGCAAAAGAATATGCCCAAAGCGCAATATCTTTGGATATGAATTTTGGCGGCGGTTATTATTATTTAGCGCTTGTCAGATTTGAGGAAAAAGATTACAACGAAGCAATTGAATGTATGAGACGCGCAATAATATATGATGTAAACAATGATATTTATTATGCAAAAATGAGCGAGATCTATGAAGCACAAAATGACTATAAAACGGCTCTTGAATATATAGCGGAAGCTGAAAATATATCTGGGAAAAATGAATATAAAACTACATTTAAGCGGCTTGCGAATTTTTGCAGAAAAATTTGACAAAAATTTTAAATTAATTAAAATATTATTACTACTAATGTAATAAGGAGAGAGTTTAGTGGATTTGAAAAAGTACAAAAAGATTTTATTTATTTTGGCATTGGTATTGTTCGTTCAATTACCGTCATTTTCTTTTTCAACAAGAAAAGAAAATGATTTAATGGAAATGCCGGAAAATTTCCCCGAAAAATATACTTCCCAATATGTAAAACAAATAACACCTATATACAAGTCAACCGGTAAAGATCAGGTTATTTACGTTGCACTTGATATGTTAAAAGGTACAAACGGTGAATTTTCCAGAAATGCAATTTTAGGAAATAACTTATCCGGACGACCTGTAAAAATTGAATTTAAAGACTTAGGGACAATAAATCCCGATTATGCAAATTTTGATGCTTTGGGTTGGAAAAAGAATAAGCAATTGTTTATATATATAAATCCTCGTCACAAAGACGCACCTCCGGGAGCTTTAGCGGCATTACTTTCTCACGAAGCTTTACATCAAGATGAATACAATTCTTTGGCGGAAGAAACTTATGCTTGGACAATGGAGGCTTCTGTCTGGTATGAAATAAGAAGATTATATCCCGAAAGTAACGACGAATTACATCCGCTTGTAGTAAGGGAAAATACCCTCAGAAAATTATTCTTACGCGGGAATTATTCAAACAAGTATATAAAGAAAACAGTTATGTCAAACGAAGGATATAAAAATCTTCCTGCAACATCTCCGGGATTTGAAGAATTATAAATACTTTAGAATGAAATTATAATTTTGTCGCATAAAGTTATAATACCCTCCCCTTGTGGGAGGGTCGAAATTTATAATTTCGGGGAGG
>CAMVQX010000058.1 GCA_947169755.1 uncultured bacterium | reverse complement strand
ATATTAACTCATCTGAAAATATTATTTTGCTAGTATGTTAATAAATATTTACAAATTTAAGACAAAAACTTATTCAGCTTTAGGAGCTTCTTTTTGTTCTTTTTGTTGAGATTGCAATTTTTTTTGAAGTTTAATCATTTTTTCAAATGCTTTTGCTTCACCAACCGGTTTGTTAAAGTATTCAGGGTTAATTGTAACCATTTTTTCCCAACATCCCGGAACATTTGATTTATCACCGCAAATACAGTTTCTCCAGGTTTCACCTGTTTTTTTATCGACAAGAATTGTTAACATGTTGCTTCCTGTAACAACTTCATATCTGTTTGTTTTGCATTTGCAGCACATTTGAAACATTGTGCCTGCCAAAATTAAAACCAATAAAGCGATAATAATATTTTCTTTCATAAAATTCTCTCCTTTTTTACTCAATTATACAGACAAAACTTAAATATGGCAATTTTGTAAGTAAAAATTTAATTTTTATTTGAATATTCTGCTGTTGCGGTAAATAAAACATCACTTGATGAATTAAGTGCCGTTTCCATACTGTCTTGAATAACTCCTATTATAAATCCGACACCTACCACTTGCATTGCAATATCGTTAGATATACCAAACAGAGAACATGCAAGCGGTATTAAAAGAAGCGATCCTCCGGTTACGCCTGATGCACCACATGCAGCAAATGTGGCTAATGTACTTAAAATTAATGCCATAGTAAAATCTATTGAAATTCCTAAAGTATTAGCGGCTGCGAGAGTCATTATGGTTATTGTTACCGCTGCACCGTTCATATTTATGGTTGCCCCCAGAGGGATTGAAACGCTATACATATTTTTATCCAATCCTAATTTTTCACATAAAGACATGTTGATAGGAATGTTCGCTGCCGAACTTCTTGTAAAAAATGCCGTAATTCCGCTTTCTTTTAAACATTGAAAAACTAACGGGTAAGGGTTTTTTCTTGTCATTAGATATACAATAAGCGGATTTGTTACAAAACATACAAATAGCATACATCCTGCAAGTGCAAATATTATTTTTCCGTACGTGTTAAATATTTCAAGACCGTTTGAGCCGATAGCTTCATAAACAAGTCCCATAATGCCAAAAGGTGCAAGATTAATTATCCATTTTACAACGCCCGAAACTCCTTGTGCAAATTCGTCCAGCATTGTTTTTGTATTATCAGATGCAATACCTTTTAAAGAAATTCCTGCAACTGCAGCCCAAAACAGGATTCCTAAATAATTTCCTTCCGTTAAAGATGTTATCGGGTTAACAATTATATTTGTTATAAGGTTATAAATTACATCACCAATATTTGCAGGAGCTGATTGCTCGATTACATTTTCAAACGAAAAAATAAGCGTTTGCGGAAATATAAAACTTGTTAAAACTGCGGCACATGCTGCAAAAAATGTAGAGATAATATACAAAAATATAACTTTTCTAAATCTGTGATCTGATTTTTGACCGGCTTGTGTAATTGATGATAAAACAAGTACAAATACTAATATCGGTGCAATAGCTTTTAATGCTCCGACAAAGAGTTTGCCTAAAATACTTATACCAACAATGTTTGGTATAACAAGTGCCAAAACTACTCCGGCTATAATTCCAAATATAATTTTTAAAACAAGATTTGTTTGTTGGTATTTTTCAATAATATAATTCATATCTCCTCCGGCTAAATACTAACATAATCTAGTAAAATAACAAATTAATTAACATAAATATAATGACAAATTTTATTAATAATGATAAAATAGCAACGGAGGTTTTTATATGTTATCAATGATTATCAGATGGGTTCTTTTTGCATTGGCATTAATGCTCACAGCATGGTTAGTTCCGGGAATTTCCGTAGACAACTTTGTAAGTGCATTAATTATTGTGGTTGTAATTGCGCTCATAAATATCTTTATCAAACCGTTGATAAAGATGATAACTTTGCCTATTAATGCGGCAACGTTAGGGATTTTTTCATTAGTTATCAATGCTTTATTATTGATGTTAGCAGGTTATATTGCACCGGGCTTTGGAGTAGACGGATTTATCAGCGCTCTGATAGGTTCGTTAGTATTGTCAGTTCTGGGTGTGATTGTCAATATCTTGAGCAAAGACTAAAAAAGAGCCTCTTTTGAGGCTCTTTTTTTATAATTATTTACCTAAATTTTTAACCATTCTCAAGGAGACACTGCGCAGGATGTTTTGGAAAGTTTTTCGCGTGGAATATTTGTAGATTCCAAATTGCTGGATAAAATTTCTGTATTGCCATTTTTGAAAAATTGTTCTATAAATTAACCAATTATATAAAATTGTTAGGTTTTGTAACAAAGGCAATTTTTTAGGGAAAAAATACTTTATAAGTATATGGTTAGTAATGTTTGTTTAAACTCAGTAGTAAAAGGCGAAAAATTTGTCGGAAGTTTGTTATCCAGAAAGCTGCCTAAAATTGGTAATCCTGCGAGATTAAAATATATTCCTGAAAAAAATAATTATATAAGTAGAGTTTTAAACACTAAGACCGGAATGCAAGAAACTATTACTTTCAACGAATTGCCAAATGAAATTGTACCATCTGAAGTTTATCGTATTACTGCATATAATGAAACCGGAAAAGATATTGGCTGTGCAAGTTATAAATTATTACAAAGAAAGAATAGACCGGATAGTTTGTATATTAAATATTTTGGTACAAGTAATGAATATAAGGGCATTGGGCGTGAAATTATTCATAAACTTGTACAATTGAGCAATCAAATGGGTATGAATGGAAAAATTACTTTACAGGCTTGTACAGGCGAAGTTCCTTTTAGGTATCCTGGTTTTATGAAAAAATGCAATGTTTCTGCAGCTATAAAGTATAAAAAAATGGGATTTATCGCAGAAGATAGAGTAATTGACAAGCGTATTTCGGATGAAATATTAAAAGGCGGCAATGGATTTTTATCTAAGCGTGATATGTTTAATGGTACAAAGATGTCTTTGAGTGATGATGCTATACAAAAGTATCTTAATTTAAATTATATGTGTTAAAAATAAAGGCGGAAAAACCGCCTTTTATAGTTTTGTTACCAGAACAACCATTTTATGCAATGTAAGAGATTTTATTGCTTTTAAATTCTTGGTTCAAGCTTTGTGCGGCAGCTTCTTCTTGAGCGGCAGCAAGCTTGTACATTGTTTCATTTTGCATTTTGTTCATAGCATATTGCTTGTCCATTTGTGCAAGCATTTCCAAGTTTCTTTCACCGCCTGTAAAGGTAGGCATGCTTTTGCAAATGTTCATCAAACTTGCATTATTTTGCATAATATTCCATTGTGCAGTATGCATCTGAGAAATCGAATTTAATCTTGTCATAAGCGAAACTAACATATCTACACCTCACTACCTTAATACTACAAATGTAGTATATCATACAAATTAAATTCTGACAAGCAATTTGAGAAAAATTGTTAAGAAAATGTAATAAAATAAAATTATAATTTTTTGTTGTAATAAAATTTTTAGGCGCTAAAATGTTATTGAGATAGCGGTATCGTCTAGTGGTTAGGACGGGAGATTCTCATTCTCCAAACAGGGGTTCAATTCCCCTTACCGCCGAATAAAGGAGAGAATACACTTGTTGTATTCTCTCCTTTATTTTACAAGTAACGTGGAATAGAAAGAACCACAACAAGCTGTCAGGCTTGTCAGAGGTTCAGCGGATTTGCGGACGGACGACACGAACAAAGTGAGTTAGTCCGGATAGCGAAGAAATTGAGCAACTTGAACCAAAGGTTCAATTGCGAAACTTTCTGAGCGTAGAGCAAATCCAAGACAGCGTTAGCCGAGCTGAGGCTGGAGTGTTTTTGCTGAATGTGCGATTGGTACAGAAAGCAAAACACAGAATTGCCGTTAAACGCGAGCGAACAAGACAACCTCTCACAAAACGATACTTAATCGTTTTCTTCGGCAGAGTCCTTACCGCCGTTTAATTTCAGAGATTATATAATTTTAATGTTTATTTTGTGTCGAATACAATAAATTTGTATAAAATTTTTTAGCATATAATAATAAGTATATGGAATTCTTGACGAATGAGGTTTGGTTAAATCCGCAAGTAGATTATCTTTTATGGCTGCAAAATATCAGAAACATGACAGGCGGCATGTTTGATCAATTCTTTTTGAGTGTTTCAAAATTGGGTGAAATTTTATGGCCTACAATTGTAGTTGCTGTTGTATATTGGTGTATTGATTTTAAATTTGGATTATATCTTTTTACACTCAATTCATTCACATTAATTTGTTCCCAACTATTTAAATTGTCTGCTTGTATATACAGACCTTGGATTTTAGATAATCGTATTGTACCTCCTGAGGTTACATTGAAAACCGCAGAAAGTTACTCTTTCCCGAGCGGTCATTCCATGATGGCAGTATCTACTTGGGGCGGAATGGCATATTTGTGGCGAAAAAATAAACTGCTTTCCGGATTTTTGATTTTTCTTGTTTTGTTGGTTGCATTTTCAAGAAATTATTTGGGTGTGCATATGCCTCAGGATATTGTAATCGGTCTTTTGACGGGTATTATATTTATTTTTACCGTTATGCCGTTGTTAAATTGGTGTGAAAAGGGAAAGAACAGATGCTTGTGGCTATTGTTAATTGTGAACGTAATTGCTGCGTTAATAATGTTTTATATTGTAACAAAAAATTATCCTATGAATTATATAAACGGCAAACTCCTCGTAAATCCGGATAGGGCAATTCACATAGCATTTTTATACTTTGGCTGGCTTTTGGGACTTTTGAACGGTGCGTTTTTATGCAAAAGATTTTTCCCGTTTGATGCTGCAAATGGCAGTTTAAAAGAAAGAATTATCAGAGGAATAGTTGGCGTAATATTGCTATTGTGGTTGTTTTCGTACATCCAAATATATTTGCTGAATAGCCAACAAAATCTTCGTATAACTTTTGGGTTGTCATTCTTTGTGGCATTTTTCATAACCGCAATTTACCCGCTTATATTTACAAAAATAGCTAATATTATAAAAAAATAGTTATTTAATTCTTTTTAATTCAACATTTACTTTGCCGTTTTTCAATTTACCCAAAAGATGTACTCTGAAATATTGTTCATTTTTTAAAGAGGTATCTATTGAAGGGATTTTATCCAATTCTGTTTTGTAAATTTCCATTGTACTTTCTTGTCTGCTGACGGCTTTAATTATCCAATTGAGAGGAACAAAAAGAATTTTTATGCCTTTTGGAGCTTGTTTATCATATTTGCCATAAATATTTGCATCGGCATAATGCTCTTTTATGTCGTAATCTCCGGTTATAAGCAGGGATAAGAACTTTTGTTGAGATGTAATATTTGTATTTTTAATTTTGTAATTATCTAAATCAAAAGTTCCCTGAATATCTGATTTAAGGGCGTTTCGCTTTGTAAAATCGATATTTATGATATCGGAAATTTTAAATTTTGAATTTTTTACCATGAAATTTGTACTGCCGAGTTCCGGCAAAAATCCTTCTTTTACTCTAAACCATGCCTTTGCCTTAACATCATTTAATTTATCGAAAGTTTCCACATTCAATGTTGCATCAGCAATCCCCTCAACTTGATCTGTCAAATCAAAAACCATATCCGCCGCGATATTGGAATTGATATTTTTTGCACTAAAATCTATTTTGGAAGAATCGTCATTAAAATTATATTTTCCGATAGCTGACAGAGTCCCTTCAGCAAATGAAAGTTCAGGCATGGAAAAATTGAAAAGATTATTTTTCAAATTGCCAACCAAATTTATATCTTTCAAAGCTATTTTATCTTTTTTTATTTGATTGACTTTTATTTTCCAATTATTTATATCTATATCAGCTTTTTTAACTTTAGATGATATATCAAGATTTTTAACTTTATTGGATTTTGTGCCGCGTTTGATTGTAAATTTATCGAGGAATAAATCCAAATCATTAACTATAATTTTGTCGGAAAAATCATTTTTTACAGATGCATCACAAGTGAATAATTCCCCATGATATAAGCCGTTTGCTTGTATTTTAACATCATTATTTGCAATAATTTTTGCGGAATTTACATAGAAATCTTTAAAATGAGTATTTCTTACATCAAAGTTTCCTGTTAATTTTTCGTTTGTAAAATCATATTTCAAATCACCGTTGAGTTCTCCGCCTTCTATATATTGTCTGAAAGAACCTGTAACGGATGCAGGAGCATAACCGTTAGTACTTCCTGTTAAAAATATCGGATTGAAATGCCCATCTTTTCTGAAAAACAGACCGTCACCGGAAATTATTGTTTTTTCGCCATCGTCATATTTTACTTTGTATTGATAATCTTTTACGTAGAGGTTATTTCCGTCCTTCAAAGTTTTTACTTCAAATTTTCTTTGTTTATCCCGTAATCCTAAGTATGCGTTCTTATAAATTAAATCAGAATTTTCTTTTAAATTTAGGAGATATTGGACGTTTATTTTTTGATTTTTAATATTGTATACAATTTTTGCATCAGCAGAATTTAGTACAGATAAATTCGGAATATATTCAAAATTTTGTGTAAATGTCGTAATGGCGCTGCCTGTAACTTCTTTATCAGGCGAGCCTAAATTTATGACATCAAGGGTGTGTACAACTTTTTCTCCGCCCAAAGTTCCTTGAGCAACAGATGTTATTGTTTTCCCTTTAAAATCAAAAACTGCTTCGGGGAAGATTATCGGAATATCAAACCAAACAGCATTCGCTTTTAAATTTTTTGCAACACATTTTCCGAGAATCCCATTATTGCTGAGAACTAAATCAACGTCTAAGTTTCCGGAATAATTTTTAAAATTTTCAATAAATTTCTTTGTGGGATCTTGAGATTTTTGGTAGAACAAAAGAGATTTTTCAATATCTTCAACAGGTAAATTTTCACCTTTAACAGTAAAGTTATGATTTTTATCGTTATCAATAATTTTTCCATTCAAATGAAGCGAATTTTTGCCGAACAAAATATTGAAATTGTCTGCAAAAAGTGAGTTTTCACTGACTCTTAAAACCCCTTGATTTCCGATTATAAGTTTGTTTTTTAAAAACGGAGCAGCTATTTCGGCGTGAAATTTCCCGATATTATCCGTAAAATGAAAATCATTTAAGCTGATTTGTAAATCTTCAGAAGAATATGTTCCGTTTTTAATTGTTATTTCGGGAATTTTATTGACATCAATATTGAATTTTTTATTACTCGATTTTCGATTGAATTTTTTGAGTTCTTCTCCGTTAATTTCGACATTTTCTATATTTATATCGTGCATTTCAAGATTTTTCAAATCAACGTTGCTGTTAATTTTTGATATTTGCAGGGCTTTATTTTTATTATCCGAATATATATCAATTTTATCTGCACCCAACCTTAGTTTAAGTTTCGGGGTAGAATAAAATTTAAAATTATCCGTAACTATTTTAAACCCTGTCTTTTCATGAATAAGATTTTCGATTTTGTGTATATTTGCAGAAGAGTTCAAGACTGCCGGAAATACATACAAAAACGATAAGTAAAAAATTAAACAGACAGCTATTATAAGAGAGAATATTGAAATAAATAAATTTTTTAAGGTTTTCACAACAAAATTATAACAAAAACAACTTTATATTAAAATTTGTTGTTTTCATTACTAAACATTTGACATGAAAAACTATGTTTGTGTAATCATGTAACAACAGGAGAAAATGGCATGCCGGTTAAAGAAAAAGAAAACAATTTAGGATTAATGCCTCAAAATATTGAGGCTGAAGAAGCTGTACTTGGTGCAATTTTGGTTAATCCTAATACAATTACTAAGGTTGTTGAAATCTTAAAACCCGAAAGCTTTTACAAACCGGCTCACAAATTTATCTATGAAGCGATGCTTCAATTGTTTAATACCAATGAGAGAATTGATATCGTATCAGTTTCTGATGTATTGAATTATAATTCAAAGCTTGAAACAATCGGCGGCAGAGCATTTGTAAACGATTTATGCTACAAGACAATTACAACATCAAACATTGAATATTATGCAAAAATCGTTCAGGAAAAAGCTATAAAAAGAGCGTTGATTAATGCCGGTTCAGAGATTGTATCTTTCGGTTATGATGTAAATCCTATAGATCAATCATTGGACAATGCCGAAAAATTAATCTTTGACATTGCATCAAAAAAAGCAACTTCCGATTTGGTTCATGTAAAAGATTTAGTGTTAAATACTTATGAAAAAATAGAATATCGTTTTGAGCATAAAGATGAATTGACAGGTGTTCCGACAGGATTTTATGAGCTTGATGCTATATTAAACGGTTTGCAAAAGTCGGATTTATTGATTCTTGCAGCTCGTCCTGCAATGGGTAAAACTGCACTTGCTTTGAATATTGCACAAAATGTTGCTTTGAGAGCCAAAACTCCTGTTGCAATATTTTCACTTGAAATGTCAAAGGAACAGTTGATGCAGCGTATGTTATGCTCTGAAGCGGAAATTGATTCCCAGAGAGTAAAAACCGGCAATATGCAAAGTAAAGACTGGGAAAAATTGGCATCTGCAATGAATTCTTTTGCTCAAGCACCTATTTATATTGATGATACTTCAGGTTCAACAATAACGGATATTCGTGCAAAATGCCGCCGCCTTAAAATGGAAGAAAAAGATTTAGGACTTATTTTAATCGACTATCTTCAATTGATGGAAAGTTCGAGCAGAGAAGATCGTATGCAGCAAATTTCAGCCATTTCAAGAGGGTTAAAAATCTTGGCAAAAGAGCTTGATGTTCCTGTTTTGGCATTGTCTCAGTTATCACGTGCCGTAGAATCAAGAACAGATAAGCGCCCGATGCTGTCGGATTTGAGAGAATCAGGTTCTATCGAGCAGGACGCTGATATTGTAATGTTTATTTATCGTGATGAATATTACAGAAAAGCTGATGATGACGATGAGGAAATAAATACAAAAGCGGCTTCAAAAGGCGAATCTGAAATTATAATTGCAAAACACAGAAACGGTGCGGTCGGAAACGTTAAATTATTGTTCCAAGGCAATATAACGAAATTCAAAAATCCGATAAAAACTGATGCATTCTAGCAAAAATTTTTTTGTTCGGATTTTATTAATATTACTTAAAAAAATATT
>CAMVQX010000057.1 GCA_947169755.1 uncultured bacterium | reverse complement strand
CTCTTGATGATATGCGATTTGATCCTAACCCCAAGGCTAATCCGCTTCCTTCAAATTTCAATATCTCAAATCAAGTAACTCAAGAAGTTGAAGAAGTTGCTGAAGATTTATCTAAAAAAACACAAAAAGAGGCAAAGAAAGCTGAAAAGAAGCTTCAGAAAGAAGCTGAAAAAGCTGCAAAAAATGATCCTGATGAGGCTTACAAAAGGAGATTGCCGTATAAATTTGCAAAATGGTGGGTTGACCAGCGCTACAAACGTGAAGAATCGCATCATGGTTCTTTACATGAAATAAAGGTGCAAAAAAGATTAGATTACGAACAAAGACTTGAAGAAGAAGCCCGTAAAAAAGAACAAAATAATTAATAAAATTTAATAAATCCTATAAACACTGACAAAAAAAATAATTTTTACGTTTTCATACCTACAAGGTGTGTAAATGATATACGGTGTAGGTTTTATAGGTGATAGAAAATATTCCGACTCAAATACAAACTTTGGAAAATCTTCGCCCAAGATTAAGCCGAAAACGACTTCAGCTAACCAATCAAATTTTAATGCTGCAGGTTGGCTGCTTGGAGTAATTTCTGTAGCCACAATAGCTATTGCTGCTATCGCAGGCCGTAAAGGATATTTGGGAAAAACTGTTCAGAAATTTTTAGGTGGTATAAAAAAAGTCGAAACTGCACCTAAATCTACTGAATGTCAAGCTAAAAAGCATACTGAAAATTTTAATGATACGACAGAGATACCTAAAACAACTAAAACAAGTAAGAAAAAGAAAAGAGTCCACAAAAATATTACCCCGGCTATTCTTCAGATTAAAAGTAATGTTGAGCTCCCCGCTGATGTAAAAGGAACTGTTGAATTTATTCAAAAAATACATAAAAAAATAATGGATGAGTTTTCTGTAAAAATTGATGAATTAGTTCCTTCAAGAATGGTTATTTGCTCAGATATGAGTGTAGGTGGAATATCCAAATTACCGCATTATCATGGTACTTCTCTGAGCAGACGTATAGCTGTAAGATATCCGGATGGAAAACCCAAATACCTAGTTAGTCTTTTAAATAATGATTCTAAAAAATATATCGTAGTAGAAGAACTTGATCATGATACAGGAAAAAGAATTAGCCAATTTAGAAAACCGGCTTTAATTTATTCAGTATTTCATCCTAAAAATACTTCAAAAAAAATATTATCTGTTTATTTTCATGATGATGGTAAAACTCGAAAGGCTTTGTATTTTAGAAAATATGATCACTTTGGAAACGAGGTTCAATATGAAGCCAGAGCATATTTTAATCCTGATGGAACTCTGTATATGATTAACAGCGATAAATATGATAAATACAGTAATTGCTCAGTAAATATGTATTATAACAAAGCCGGAATCCCGTCCAGATGTTATATTGACAAATTCAGACGTAAGTCAGAAGTTTCTATTTTAACTAAACTAAATTTTGATAAACAAGGTGCTATAATAAACATGTCAAAAAGCACAGTATTACCGCGTCCTAAATATACGCCTCCGGCATAGTATTTGATAAGTTCAAATTATTTAATATATTTATCCAGTTCTTCTTTTTCTTCAAATGTTACACGTCCGGGATATGCTTTATTTTTACCGTTTTCGTTAATTATTACGTAGAAATATCCGAATGTTCCGTCTTCGTTTTTGTTTCCGAGAGCTGTTCTCAAGTTTTTCATGTCAATATATTGAACTTTATTAATATCAAAATCTAAATTTCTTTCGTTCAATGCAAGAGTTTGATCAGAATTAAGCATAACGAATCTTATATTTGCTGCCTTTAGTTCAGCTGAAGTTATTTTAGATTTATCGCCGTCAGTTTCAAGGCCTCTTAATGATGCAAATAAATCATCACGGTTGTCGGTGTAGCCTAAGATATTTTCAGCAGTCCAGTTGTTGTCTTTGCTGTCTTTTACAAGTACATAGCTTTTGCCGTTTATATTAACGATATACGGATCAAGAAAAGCTGCAGCACCTGTTAAAGTTCCACCTCTTAACGACGGAGTTGCAAGAAGGTTTAATCTGCCGGTAGCCATTGTTGAACCTGCAAAAAATGCGCTCCAAAACTCTGCGTTAGCAGAATTTGCTTTGTTAGTACTTAAATTTCTCGGGTTGTAGTATCTTACAGAAGTATTTGCGTAAACTGATTTTGGTCCTAAATTTGCATAGTCAAATGCAAATGCAGGCGTAGCGAATAATGTAAGTGTCAATAATAAAACCATTTTTTTCATAATTAAACCCTCCATATATTATTATAACGAAAATGAGAAAAAAAAGTTCAAAAAAAACAGTTGACATTCAAAAATGTTTAAATTAGTATAGATTTTGCTGAGGGCGTTTAGCTCAGTTGGTAGAGCGCCTCCCTTACAAGGAGGATGTCAGAAGTTCGAGTCTTCTAACGCCCACCATAGAAAGAGGATAGGATTTGTTCCTAGCCTCTTTTTATTTCGATGATAACTTCTTTTCAGAAGTTCGGCGGATTTGCGGACTGAGTGTAATTTTATATATGGGAAAATCAATAAAATTTTTAACAATAATATTTACTATAATAGCGGTTAGTTTAGTTTTTGGCTGGTCAAATATAAAAAATATTGGTAAAACAGCGCATGCGGAATCAGCATATTTTAATAAAGGAGTATATAAAGCTGATTCGTCCGATAATAAAAATCCGTATAAAAATTATTTCTACGTTTTTTATAATGAAACTTCCGGCCGTACTGAAGAAAGTGAACGAGGTATAGGGTTACCGTTTTCTTGTGTACAAAAAGACGGCTATGTAAAATTCAAATTTGGAGGAGTTGATGAGTCTGAAGAAATATTTAAAATTAAATATGTAGAAAATAGTGTTGTTACAGGCTATTTTGAAGATGGCTCATTGCTTATATTTACACCGGTTATAAATGTAAATCCGGAAAATTTTGATGCTGTTAAATATATTAAAAGTGTAAAATGAATTTTTAGGGTACAGTTCATTTTCTGTATCAAGAATTTTGGTATAAATGAGTAGAATTTTATATGTAAGTCGGAAGAATAGTCTTATATGTTGTTTAACCACTTTGTAATTTGCTCTTTTGTCAGAAAAATTCCGTTTTCAAGCATAAACAGAGGTTTTTTTATATCATTTGTGTTGGTTAAATCTTTAATTTCACCAACTATTTTAGTTTTGTTTGCCCCACCTGAGTACGTAATAAATGGAATTAAGGTTTTATTTTCAAAGTTGTTATTTTTTAAAAATGATTTTGCAGGTAATGATATAGAAAAATTCCAGATCGGAGAACCTACGAAAATGACATCATAATTTGAAATATCAATATTTTTTATTTGCGGCAAATAATCTTCTTGTATTTGTTTTCTGACAAGTTTGGACATTGTAAAAATATTGCTCGGATATTTTTCTGTTAATTCCAACTCTTTTATATCTCCACCTACAATAGAGTTGATATTTTCTCCAACACTTTTAGTATTTCCGTTGTTTGAGTAATAAACTGTTAATATTTTTTTATCTGTAAGAATTTCAGGTCGGTGATATTTGATGTTTTTTAATTCAATAATTTTACATATTGCAATTGCCAGCAGTGTTATAAATATTCCAATTAGTAAAAACTTCATAGACCTTATTCCTCAATTTGCTTGACGATTTTTTTGACTGTGGTGAAATGATATGAAATAAATTTGTATATTTCTAAATCATTATAACACAGAGCTAAATAGTTAATAACAATTAAATATCGGGTATGAAGTTCAAGTTTTACCTATACTGTGTCAAAGCCCCAAATTCTAAATTTTGAGAAAACAGCCAAATCTACAGTAACAACCAATTGGTCACTTAATTTTCCATTAAATGTTTGTTTATTAGAATTGTAGCAATTATATGAAACCGGTAAAATCTTCATGCTATCCTCTGCTCATTTAAAAATCCTAAAGATTCTTTTTGGCTAATCTGTTATCAATATTTACAAATTTTAATAAATCGAACAAAATAGGCAATTTAACTTTTTTACCTTCTTTATACATTCTGGAAGGAAAATCGTAGTGATTTCAAGTAACAATGTATTTCATTATATAACGCGTCACCCTGTTTACAGGAGAGATATGACTGAATTTTTGGAAGCTAATTCGTCAGTTCAAAGAAGGCTTGGCGCATTGCCTTATGAATGGCTTGAAAAAATAGAACCTGCGAAAATAAGTAAAGTTACTCAAACCGTATTTGATACATTTACACAATTTGCAAAGGAAATACGTTTTATCCGTGTACATAGGGGAAATATGACAGATTCTCATATGAATTTGCTTGATGTTTTAAAAAAAGTTTTACAAAGAAATGATATTAGTATAGCCCCTATAAATGATGGAAAATTTAAAAACTGTACAAAAATATCAGTTGGTGACAAATCATATGCATTATCGACATTTAAAAGCCTCGATTTTAATCCGTCAGGATATCCGTCTCACGGTCAGGCACATGAACCGCAAATGAGTTTTCTGATTAAAAAAAGAGGCTCGCAAGGCAGGTTTGCAAGGCCGTTTTTAGCGAGGTTAGGGTCAATGGCCGAGGAAGCCAATTCTTTTATATTGTCAAAATTTATTGAAAAAGACCATGATGTAAAAATGAAGCTAAATCCTATTCTTCGCAGCAGAGAAGCTGTAACAAGTGTGGATGAAATCGGCAATACAATCAATGGTATAGTTATTGATGCCGGTGGTTTTACCTTTAATGATATGTATATAAAAGATCCAAAAATTCGCGCTAATTGGCGAAGATTTGCTCATAAACTTGATAGTGAAAGTAATATTGTTTTAATTCCTTGCCGTGAGATTGACGGCAGATATGTTGATGTAGACAAGGTTCAAAACTATTTGCTAAAGCTAAAAGCTCAAGGGCTAGATTTATGTAAATCAGATTCGAGAGAAATATTAAAAGAACTTTCACCTGAGGAACAAAAATTTGGCAGGAAATATTTAAGAATTCTTCGTAAAACAAGAAAATTAAAAGAGGAGTTAATTTTTCAAGGCGAATTTGAACGTTATCAACAACTTTTGCACGATGATTTGCAAGAAATTTTTCCATTTAGGTTTTATTCTGCAGATTTAAAAAATGTAGAAATCAGAAGGGGATATCCAAAACTTGTAGCAGATGAGCTCGGTGTAAATAACATTCCGGATAATATGCATGAATTTGTACATTTAATTAGTATTGGTGCATTTGAACCAGAAGCATTACCAAAGTATCTGACGAGAGAAAGATTGGTTGACTGGCTCAAATCGGATTGTAAAAATGTAGAATATGAAGATTTCATAGAAGCTGTCCGAAAACAATTTAAATTAGATGCTGAAATTAAAGCTGCTCTAAAGAAAATAGAATTAAAAAGAGAAGAAGAACGAAAATTAAATCCAAATCCATATGATTTTAGCAAAAAATATTTTTCATAGGTTTTAATAAAGTATGAAAATTTCAACCCTAAATTATAGTAATTTATATAATAATAACCACTATTTAAAAACAGAAAAAACAGTTTGCGCGAATAATATTGAGCATTCCTGCTTGTCATTCCCTTCTGAAATAATTGGCAGAAGCCAAGTTAATTTTACTGCACAAAATAAATTTAAACTGTGGGAGAATGATGAAAAATTTATTAATGTTACCGCAAAAGAATTGAGGTTAAACGAACAAGAAACAGAACAATTGCATGAAATTGTAGAAAAGCATATGGCAAATAATAACTATAAATATTTAGATGATATGATTACTGATAATGATTTTATAAATGAAAATAATCAAGCTCTTTTTGTAGATGATATTTGTCAGCAATTGGGCTTATCCGAGTGGGATTATACAATAATACTAAGAAATTTATTAGTTCGTTTGTTAAATCAGAAAGACTACAATCCAAAAGCTCAAAAATTTATAAAAGATAAAGGAGTAGTAACCGAAATCTTAGATTATTATCAAGTACCTAAAAAACAAAAAAATAAAATATTTTCAATATTAGAAAATAAAGCAGAAGAAAATAATTGTGAAACGGTATTTGATTTATATACGAATAACGTTTTAGATGAGGATTTAAAATCTGAATTGTTAGATATTTTGGGTAAAGAAAAGTATGCCGATGTATGCATTGATTTTTTTAATGCCGGTCAATGTGCAAAAAAAGGAATAAAATATGCAATATTAAATAAACATGATGATACAGAAAAATACGTAAATATTGTGGATCAGGGTATAATGGCAAATATAGCTGAGAAATACAATTTAGATTCAAATACAGATGATATGTTGCCGTTGATACAACTCAGAAAAGAGGGTGCATCTCCTAGTGAAATTGCATTTAGAATTGCTGAAAAGTACGAATTACCGGGCGGAGCAGAAGCTTCAATTATTGAGATTATTACCGAAAATTTAAAGTATGAAAAAGAATTTCTGGACGCTAAAAATAGTGGTTTATAGTATAATTTTCATATGAAAATTAATGACGAATTTATTGTTAATATTGAAAATTTTTCAAATTCCGGCGAAGGGGTTGCAAAAGTTAACGGGCAGGTTGTGTTTGTAGAGGGTGCTTGTCCTGATGATGAAGCTAAAATAAAGATTACTAAGGTGAATAAAAATTTTGCAAATGCTAAAATTTTAGAAATTATTACCACTTCACCTCATAGAACTGAACCATTTTGCCCAATGCAAAAGGTCTGTGGTGCTTGTAATATGCAGTTTATTGATTATGATTATCAGCTAAAAATCAAACACCAAATAGTGAAAGATGCAATGACAAAAATTGCCCATATTGAAACCCCGGTAAATTTTCCGATTGCAAGCCCGAAAATCAAAAATTACAGACAAAAAATTCAATACCCAATTGCCCAAACTAAAAATTCTAAAAGAATTTTAGCAGGTTACTACAAACCTAAAAGCCACGAAATTGTAAATATAAAATATTGCCCTATTCAACCTGAAATGTGTGATAAAATTATTGAATTTATCAGAGAAGAAGCTCTGAATTTTAACATAATAGGGTATGATGAAAAACAGCATTCCGGTGATTTGAGACATGTCGTAATCAGAGGCTCGGAGTATTCGGGTAAATTTTTAGTGACACTTGTTTTGAACAGAAAATTTGAAGTTTTCTCAGAATCTGATAAATTTGTTCAATTTGCAAAACTTTTAGCCGATAAATTTAGTGAAATATCAGGAGTTTGCATAAATTTCAACGACAAAAAAACAAATGTAATATTGGGCGAGAAAAGTGTATGTGTTGCAGGAATTGATTTTGTAGAAGAAAAAATAATAGATAAAGTCTTTAAAATTGGGACAAATACATTTTTTCAAGTGAACCCCAAAAGTGCTGAAAACATTTTCAAATATGTGAAAAATGAAGTTTCAAAATCAGAAACCCCTACTGTTTTGGATGCTTATGCTGGTATTGCAACATTTGGGATTGTCGTTAGTGATATATCAAAATCTGTTATCAGTGTTGAAGAAAATAAAGAATCGATTGAAAAAGCTAAAGAAGTTATAGTGTCAAATAACATCAGTAATGTTGAAGTTTATGCACAAGATACTTTGAAATATCTAAAATCTATTAAGAAAAAATTCGATATAACAATTCTTGATCCTCCAAGAAAAGGCTGCGCACAAGAAGTTTTATCCGAAACTTTAAACCATACAAAAGAAAAAATTATTTATGTAAGCTGCAATCCTGCAACTTTGGCCAGAGATTTGAAATATCTAAAAGAAAAAGGCTGCAAAGTTGAAAGCATTCAACCGTTTGATATGTTTTGCCACACAACGCATGTTGAAACTGTTGCTATTGTTAAGGTTTAGCTTTTTTAGTATTTTTTTTAGCAGCTTCTCTATCACATTTTAGTTTCATTTTATATAAATTTTCGTAGCTAAGTTCTTGAGGCAGTGAATAAGGCAAAGGCAGAAAATCTTTACTTGAAATTTTCTTTTTATAATCTTTTGGAGTTAATCCAAGTGCGTGGATATAAGAATCTTTTATATACTGATCAAGTGTCTGTCTTTGAAAATCGGTGAGTTTATTCAATTTTCTTTTTATTACGGTTTCAATATCCTTATATTTTTTATTTAAATGTTTATTACAAGTAAGAATTTTGTAATAAAAATCTTCAACCTCCTTGGCGATTTCCATATCTCGACCCATTATTTGGATTTCACTAACCCATCCGTCGGGCAAAAAAGCATTTAGATGAATTGCGGTATAACCTTTGGGATTAATTTTATTTTTAATATCAGGATATAGTCCAACACTTGCACATGTTTCTTCAAATTTATCTAAAGTTTTTGAGCTGACATAACCTTGCTTAGGCGTCAGTCTATAATTTTCAACTTCAAATATAGTTAATTCATCTGCTTTTACCATTTGTCCGAATATTTCGAAAATATTGTCTAAATCTTTAGGTGTTGCATCTCTTAAAACTATTCGTAATCTGACTGCATCTCCTATTGATTTTACTTGATTTAATGTCGTTAAACCACCAGCCAGTGCTTTTTCCCATAGGCCGGCTGCGCTTTTTGGTGTGCCGTGAATTCCTGATTTGCCTGGGAGTATCGGGTTATTTGGTTTGGTTTCTGATGCTTGTAATGGTGCTAACCGTTGGCGAATGAGCCTTAGTAATTCTGCCTGTGGTTGAACAGCTTGTTGTGCTGCTTGTTTTACCACTTCGAAATTAATCTTTTCAATTCCGCCACTTAAATCCATTACCTTTGGGATAGTGCTGCCGAATGTAACCGTATCTTTATGCAAATAATTTAATTTTGGGCGTGTTGATGCTACCGGCACAACATTATTTGTAGTATGTTGATTATTAATAGATTTTAGCAAATAATTTGAATTTATTGTTATATCCATAAAAACCTTCTGCTGAAATAAAACATGTGAACATAAAAATTTTCTTATTACTTACAAAATACATATAAATTGTAACATAATTTTACAGAAGATTTTATTGGTTAAAGAATTTGTTTGTAATAAAATATTATTGTTATTTTAGAGAGATAGCATATAAGGAGGTTTAGTAATATGCCAGGAAAAACAATAACAGTTGACGGTAATTACGCTGCCGCTCATATTGCTTATGCAATGAGTGAAGTTTCAGCAATTTACCCTATTACTCCTTCATCTACAATGGGTGAATGGATTGACGAAT
>CAMVQX010000056.1 GCA_947169755.1 uncultured bacterium | reverse complement strand
AAAAAATCAACTCCGGAATTGAGACTAATAACAAATGACAGACAAAAACGTATAACAGATGCAATAAATTCACTTAAACCAAAATTTAAAGAGGTTGTAATGTTGTGCGAAATCTATGGATACACTTATGAAGATGCGGCAGGCAAATTAAAATGCCCGGTAGGTACAATAAAATCCAGACTATTTAATGCTAAAAAAGAGTTAGCAGTGATGTTAGAAGATTTAATATAAAAGAAAGGATTTGAGAAATGAAAAAAACATTAATTCTTGCAAGTGTAATTTTATTTGCAACATCAATGGCAGCATTTGCTGCACCTGAAAAAACAGTAAAAACTGAACTTGAAAAACCTGCATTCAAGGTTGACAAACCTTATTGTAAAATGCAGCCACCTAAGAAAGGTCCTGATTTTCAAAAACGCCATGAACAGTTTGAAAAACGTTTAAATTTGACCGATGAACAAAAAACAAAAGCAAAAGAGCTTCGAGAACAAGGTTTTGAACAAATGAGACCAATTATGGAAAAAATTAAAGAAAAACAAAAAGAAGCTTTTGAATTGCAAAAAAATGGTGATACAGAACAATTGGAACAAGTGAAAAAACAATTGGGCACATTGAAGCATGAGGCACACGAACTTCGTATGCAAAATATGAAAAATTTTGAGGGACTTTTAACAACTCAACAGAAAAAAGAGTTGAAAAAAATGAAAGAAGAAGGACGCAAAAATTTTGAAAAGAACATGAAAAATATGAAAAAGCATCCTCGTCCGGGTTTTGGTCCGGGATTTGGTCCAGGACCTGTTGAAATACCACCTCAACCTCCAGTAAAAACTGAAGTTAAATGATAAATAAAAAAGGGTTGATTTTTTATCAACCCTTTTTTAATATATAAATAAATTTAGGGAGAGTTTATGAACATTAAAGATAATATTCTGGAGACAATAGGAAATACGCCATTGGTCAAAATTAATAAACTTAATGACGGTTTTGCAACTATTGTTGCAAAGGTGGAGAGTTTTAACCCTGGGGGTTCAGTCAAAGACAGACCGGCATTGAACATGCTTGAAGATGCAGAAAAAAGAGGTTTAGTAGATAAAGATACTGTGATAATTGAACCGACAAGCGGAAATACAGGTGTTGGCCTTGCTCTTGCATGTGCTGTAAGAGGAAATAGGATAATTTTAACTATGCCTGAAACTATGAGTGTAGAAAGAAGAAAGCTTTTGAGTGCGTATGGTGCGGAACTTGTTTTGACAGAAGGTTCAAAAGGTATGCAAGGCGCCGTTGATAAAGCAGAAGAACTTCATAAGGAAATAAAAAATTCATTTATTCCTCAACAGTTTGCAAATCCTGCAAATCCTGAAATACATGTTTTGACAACTGCTCAAGAAATTTGGCATGATACAGACGGTAGAGTTGATATTGTAATCGGTGGCGTTGGAACAGGCGGGACAATTAGCGGTATTGCAAAAGGTTTAAAAGCCAAAAACCCGAATATAAAAGCAATTGCAGTTGAACCAGAAACATCCCAAATGCTGGCTAAAGGAGTTGCAGGTCCTCACAAAATTCAGGGAATCGGTGCAAATTTTGTGCCGGAAAACTTTGACAGAAGCGTTATAGATGAGATTATTCCGATATCAAATGAGGATGCTTATGATATTGCTCGAAATTTGGCAAAACAAGAAGGCATATTGTCAGGAATTTCTTGCGGAGCTGCAATGAAAGCTGCTGTTGAAGTTTCCAAACGCGTTGAAAACAAGGGCAAGCTTATTGTTGTAATTTTGCCTGATACCGGCGAAAGATATTTAAGCGTTTTGTAGTAGTTATTCTTCGCTGTCGATGTTTGTTTTGTTGCATCTACAGTTTTTCCCGCAGTTACACTTTGGTTCAGTTTCTTGCAATGTTTTGTCAGTTTTTTCAATTGCTCTTTCTGCTGATTCTTCCAATTTTCTGCCGGCCCTTTTTAAACCTTTTGCGGTAGAATTTGTTATTTTATTTGCTCCTCTGATTGTTGAGGTTTTTGCTTTTTTTGCCCCGCTTTGTACGTACGGTGTTGCTTTATCGACAGCTGATTTTGATTTTTCTTTTACAAATTTAGCAGTTTTCTTTGAACCTGATTTTAAGTTTACTACAGTTGTTTCTGTTATTTCCTGAGATTTTTCAGAAACATTGTCCCATAACATTTCAGCTTTTGTCGGATTATACAATAATTCTTGAGAATATACCGTGCTACCTGTTAAAACAAATGCACCAATCAAAGATAAAATCATTAATTTCTTTTTCATAAACTCTCCTTAGTATTAAAAATTACTTCTGTAATAAAGTTTATTATATATTTTTTTCTTGTTTTGTCAACAAAAAAGAGCGGGATTTAAATCCCGCTCTTTTTTATGTTGGTTTTTTACATCATTCCGCCCATACCTGCAGGCATTTGTGGAACTTCCGGTTTTTCTTCCGGAATATCAACAACTGCAGCTTCTGTTGTCAACAACATTGAACCTACAGATGCGGCATTCATCAAAGCTGAACGAGTAACTTTTGCAGGATCAACGATACCTGATTTGAACATATCAACATATTCATCATTCAAAGCATCATATCCGTATGCGCTGTCGTGAGATGTAACAGCATCAATTACTACATCTGCTTTTGCACCTGCGTTGTGAGCAATCGCTCTCAATGGTACATCAAGTGCTGCTGTTAAGATTTTGAACCCGATTTTTTCATCGTCAGATGAGAATTTTTCAGATTCAACAAGTTTATTCAATTTTTGTTGAACTCTTATCAAAGCAACACCGCCGCCTGGAACAATACCTTCTTCGTTAGCAGCTCTTGTAGCGTTCAGGGCATCTTCAATTCTCAATTTTCTTTCTTTTAATTCAACTTCACTTGCTGCACCGACTTCTATTACTGCAACGCCGCCTGAAAGTTTAGCAACACGTTCTTGAAGTTTTTCTCTATCGTATTCAGAATCTGAGCTTTCAATTTGTTTTCTTATTAGACGTACTCTTTCTTGGACGGCAGCTTTTGTTTCATCGCCTACAACGATTGTTGTTTCGTCTTTTGTAACTGTTACTCGTTTTGCTTTACCAAGCATTTGAGTTGTAACGTTTTCTAATTTTATGCCGAGTTCTTCAGTAAACATTTCGCCGCCGGTTAAGATTGCGATATCTTCCAGCATTGCTTTTCTTCTGTCACCAAATCCCGGAGCTTTAACCGCAACTGCTCTCAAAACTTTTCTCATTGTATTAACAACCAATGTTGCAAGAGCTTCACCTTCAACATCTTCTGCAATCAATAATAAAGATCTGCCATCACGGGCAACTTGTTCCAATAATGGAACCATGTCTGATATAAGGTTGATTTTCTTATTGCAGCAGAATACGTATGCGTCTTCCAATACTGCTTCCATTCTTTCTGCATCTGTTACAAAGTATGGTGATAAATAACCTTTGTCAAACTGCATACCTTCAACAACCTTTAAATTTGTTCCGAAAGATTTACTTTCTTCAACAGTTATAACACCATCGTGGCCTACTTTTTCCATAGCTTCTGCAATAAGCTCACCTATTTCTTTATTGTTGCCTGCGGAAATTGCTGCAACTTGAGCGATTTCTTCTTTTGTATTTACCGGTCTTGACATATCTTTGATTTCTTTAACTGCAATATCAACAGCTTTGTCAATGCCGCGTTTCATAGACATAGGATTTGCACCTGCAGTCAAGTTTTTCAAACCTTCTCTAACAATTGCTTGAGCTAAAACGGATGCCGTTGTTGTACCATCGCCTGCTACATCATTTGTTTTTGATGAAACTTCTTTAAGAAGTTGAGCACCTGCGTTTTCTAAACCGTCTTTGAGTTCGATTTCTTTTGCGATTGTAACACCGTCATTAACAATTTGAGGTGCACCGTATTTCTTTTCCAAAATTACGTTTCTGCCTTTTGGTCCGAGTGTAACTTTAACTGCATCTGCTACTGCATCTATACCTTTGAGAAGCGATTTTCTGGCTTCTTCATTAAAAACTATTTTCTTTGCCATTTTTATTTCTCCTTTTTGTCGAAACAATTCGACTTACAAAATATTTACTCAATAATTGCCAATGCATCTTTAATAGACAAAATTTTGTATTCTACACCATCCATTTTAATGTCAGTTCCTGCATATTTAGCATAAAGAATTGTATCGCCGGCTTTAACGTCCATTGGTTCTCTTTCCCCTTTGTCGTTAAGTTTGCCTTCTCCTACTGCTACAACTTCGCCTTTTTGAGGTTTTTCTTTTGCACTGTCAGGAATAAAAATTCCGCCTGAAGTTTGTTCGGTATCTTCAATAACTTTTACTACAATTCTGTCACCTAATGGTTTTAACATAATATCTCTCCTTTTCTTTTTCACTAATCTACAACTATATTTATATAATAATTTTTATGAATTATTTAAATCCTTAAGGAAAAATTAATTATTCAAAAATCTTTATCTACACTTGGGCTATAAACAAAATTTGTGTTCATGGTATCCTAAATAATATGAAGCGGGTTATTTATGTTATCTTAGCAGTTCTTTTGATTAGCGGGCTTTTAAAAGCATGTTTAAGAGCTGATGTTGTTACATCTACACAAAATGAAAATCGTTCTGAAACAGAAATACTTTATCGTGAATACCCGAGTCAAAAAAATATTTATTTAAACGGTGTTGATTATTTGCAATCACAAGTGCAAATCGGAAAGTTTGGCGGAACTTTTGTTACTTCGACGATCGGAGAAGGTCCTAAGACATTCAATCCGTTTAATTCAAAAGATAATATATCTTCAACAATGTCCGAAATTATGTATGACGGGCTTGTTGCAACTGATGTAAATACCGGTGAAACTATTCCTAAATTGGCAAAATCCTTTACTGTAAATGACTGTGAGTATGTAATAAATCTAAGACGTGGTTTACAATGGTCAGATGGTAAGCCTATTACTGCTGATGATGTATTTTTTACTTGGAATGATATAATTTTTGGTGGATACGGTAATACTTCAACACGTGATTCGGTTGTAATTGACGGCAAATTACCAACAGTTGAAAAAATTGATGATTATACAGTAAAATTTGTTACTCCGAAACCGTTTGCTCCATTTCTAAGAATGTTGTCATCTCCGATTGCACCAAAACATGTTTTTGAACCGGCTGTGAAGAGGGGCAAGGCTTATTTTGACGGATTTTTATCAACGAATACTGATCCGAAGGAGTTTGTTATATCAGGTGCATTCAAACTTAAGGAATATGTGCCTGCCCAAAGGGTTGTGTTTGAAAAAAATCCGAATTACTACGTCATAAATAAAGATAATCAAAAGCTTCCATATTTAGATAAACTTGTTTACTTGATAGTTGGTGATGTGAATAATCAGGTTTTAAAATTTGAAGGTGGAGAACTTGATGAGATTAGTCTTCAGGGAGCGAATGTTGCAAGATTCAAGGAGATGGAAAAACATTCAGATTTTTCTGTGTATAATATAGGTCCTGATACCGGAACAATGTATATTGCAATGAATATGAATAACCGTAAAAATGATGACGGAAAATACTATGTAGATTTAAAAAAACAAAAATGGTTTCAGGATAAAAATTTCAGACAAGCTGTTGATTATGCCATAGACAGACAAAATATGGTGTTTAATATTGCAAACGGACTTGCAGAACCATTGTTTACACCGGAAACATTGAATTCAATATTTTTAAACAAAAATTTAAAATCATATGAAAAGGATATTAATAAATCCCGGGAACTTCTCAAACAATCAGGTTTTTCTTGGGACAAGTCGGGAAATTTGATTGATAAATCAGGTAATAAAGTAGAATTTGATTTATACACTAATGCAGGCAATTCCGAGCGTGAAGCAATCGGTGTTATGGTCAAGCAAGATTTGCAAGATTTGGGAATGAAAATCAATTTCAAACCGGTAGAATTCAATTCTCTTGTTAATAAATTGATGTCAACATTGGATTGGGACATGGTTATAATGGGCTTTACAGGTTCACCTCTTGAACCGAATGGCGGAAAAAATGTCTGGATGTCTGATGGAACATTGCATATATTTAACCAAAGACTTGAAAAAGATTTAAACAGTCCCAGATATGATTTTGAAAACAAATTAGATGAAATGTTTATCAAAGGTGCACTTGCTGTTAATTTTGACGACAGGAAAAAATACTATGATGAATATCAAGCGATTGTGTACGAAGAAAAGCCTTTAATATATATTTATTCTCCGATAAGAATCGTGGCATTAAGAAATAAATTCAAAAATATATATCCTACAACTTTGGGCGGGGTTACTCATAATATTGAAGAAATTTATATAGGAGAAGGAGATTAATGCAGATTTTAATATATATATTTAAAAGAATACTTCAAACAATACCGCTGCTTATTATTGTTTCATTAATCAGTTTCTTTATAATACGTTTGTCGCCGGTTGATCCTTTGGCAGAATTAAAATTGAATCCTTCTGTATCAAAAGAAACACTTGAAGCTGAAGTGCAAAGATTAGGACTTGATAAACCTATAATTGTTCAATATGGTAAATGGGCAAAATCGTTTGTTAAGGGTGATTTAGGTGTAACATCTTCGGGTGAAAAAGTTAGTGTGAAATTAAAAGAGAGAATACCAAATACTTTGTTGTTAACGTTGCTTGTTATTATGCTGTCTTGGCTGGTTGCAATACCTTTGGGAATTGTGGCTGCAGTTAATTGGAAATCTCCGTTTGACAGAATTTTGACCGTTTTGACAAGTGTCGGTATGGCAATTCCATCATTTTTCTTTGCGGTTTTAATGTTGATTTTTGCTGTTAAAACAGGTTGGTTCCCTGTTGGGGGCTTGACGAGCTCAAATTTTATGGAAATGAATTTTATTCACAAGTTTTTGGATATAGCACATCACTTGGTTTTACCTGTAACTGTGCTTTTTACATTATCTCTTGCAGGACTCCAGCGTCAAATGAGAGGAAATTTGCTTGATGTCTTGGATAGTGATTATGTAAAATTTGCAAGAGCAAAAGGATTGAGTGAATTCAAAGTTGTGGTTAAACATGCACTTAGAAATGCTGTAAATCCTTTAATTACCCTTTTAGGTTTTGAATTTGCGGGGCTTTTAAGCGGGGCAGCTTTGACTGAATATGTATTCCAATATCCGGGACTTGGCAGATTAATATTGGAAGCGGTTTTGAAGTCAGATATAAATCTTGTAATGGCATCGTTGATGATGGGAGCTGTAATGCTTATCGCCGGAAATTTAATTGCAGATATTTTGCTAATTATTACAGATCCGAGAATTAGGGAGGGTGCTGATGCTTAAAGACCTTCTGAAACAGCTTTGGAAAGATAAATTTGCGAGGATTGCTCTTGTTGTTCTTGGAATAATATATTTTTCACTTTTATTTGCAGATTTTATTTCGCCCTATACAAAAGATTTTTCTGACAGGACAATGGCTTATGTCCCGCCTTCAAAGATTTTTACGATTGATGAAAACGGAAAACTGTCAAAACCATATACATATAATTATAAGAGAAATTTTGATGATGCGGATTTAAAAATTGTATATACATTGGACAGAAGTCAAAAACATTACATAAAATTCTTTTCAAAAGGACAACCGTATAAATTTTTGGGTTTGATACCGATGAAGCGTCATCTTTTCACTACAGATAATAACGGCAGAGTATTTTTGCTCGGGACTGATATAAACGGGCGTGATGTATTTTCAAGAATTTTATTTGGCGGCAGAATATCTATGACAATAGGGTTTTTGGCGTTGTTTGTATTATTCCCGATAGGTCTTTTATATGGCGGGATTGCGGGATATTTTGGCGGTAAAATTGATATGATAATGATGAGGTTTGCCGAAGCTGTTATGTCTATACCGAGTTTTTATCTTTTGATAATTCTTGCATCTATTCTCCCGTCCGGCATGACAAGTATTCAGCGATTTATGCTTATTGTTGTTATTTTGGCGCTTATTGGCTGGGCAGGGTTTGCAAGAGTTGTAAGAGGTATGGTTTTGTCTGTCAAAAACCAAGAATACGTTCAGGCTGCAAAATCAATCGGTGCTTCTAATTTGAGAATAATTGTAAAACATATTTTGCCTCAGACTACAAGTTTTGTAATTGTTGCTATGACGCTTTCAGTTCCTTCATATATATTGTCTGAATCTGGTTTAAGCTTTTTGGGTTTAGGTATACAACAGCCTGATGCGAGTTGGGGAAATATGTTGAAGGAAGCTCAGGAATATACAAATATAATATATAGGCCTTGGCTTTTAACACCAGGATTTTTAATTTTTGTTGCTGTATTGGCATTTAATTTAATAGGTGATACAATCAGGGATATATTGGATCCGAAGAGCAAGGAGAGGTAGATGGATTTTAGCATAATATATGACTGGACAGTTGTGATAAGATTGTTAGCTGCATTGCTGCTTGGTTTTGCTATTGGTCTTGAACGTGAATTGACCAATAAATATGCAGGTTTGAGGACAAACATTCTTGTTTGTATCGGTGCATGTATTTTTACTTTAATTTCAATATATGGATTTCCTGAAGTTGCAGTTTCAGGAGATGAGTTTGGAACGAGAGATACTGCACGTGTAGCGGCACAAGTAGTTACCGGTATCGGATTTATAGGTGGTGGTACTGTTCTAAGACATGGTGCTACTGTTTTTGGTTTGACAACTGCGGCAACTCTTTGGGTATCGGCAGCTATCGGTATGGCATGTGGAGCCGGAATGATTGGAGTTGCTACAATCGCTGCTGTATTATCTATACTTGTACTTGTATCAGTTAGATTCTTTGAAAAAAATGTTCTTGTTTCAAGTACAAAAAATACAAAACGCTTAAAGGTCAATATATCTTGTCAAAATGATAAAGCAAATGAAATTTATGACTACTTGATAGAAAATTATCCGCATATGAGGGAAATTTCAAAAAAATTATATAAAGAAGAAGATTTAACAAGAATTAATGTAATACTTGATTTTAGTGATAAAAAGCCTATACAGTCAATGTATAAAACGTTTCAGGCTAAAGAAGGTATAGAATCAATTTCCATTCAGGAGTTTGTTGAATAATGTTATACAGAATTTTATCTACAATATTATTCTTAAGTTTGTTGCCGTTATATGCTATATTTAGGACATTTAACGGTAAATATATATATGGTTGGAAGGAAAAACTCGGTAAATTTGATGCTCCGGATTTGGGCGATAAGGTTATAATGT
>CAMVQX010000055.1 GCA_947169755.1 uncultured bacterium | reverse complement strand
CCACCTTTATCCTCCCTAATCAGGGAGGAAATTATAATGAAACAAAATTATAATTACGTTGTTTTTTGTTCAGTTCTTTTGGATAGTATTCTCGGCTTTTCTTCCAAACGTTTTTGTTTATAACCGTATCCTGCGTAAATCAAAAATCCCATTAACAACCATAACGGAAAGTATAGGGAGGAAGTTGTTAAAAACTTCATTGAATATACCATCAACCCCCCGCAAGTAACAATTCCAAGTATTGGAAATACCGGAGAAAACGGAACTTTAAAAGGTCTTGGTCTGTCAGGTTCGGTTTTTCGTAATATCAAAACCGCAATACAAATAATTATAAATGAAGTAAATGTTCCAAAGTTACAAAGCTCAGCAGATATGTTTAAATCCATAAATAATGCACAAATTATAACAACAGCGCCTGAAATCCAAGTCAGGACGTGTGGAGTTCTGTATTTTCTGTGGATTAATCTCAATGATTTTGGCAAAAATCTATCCCTGCTCATTGCGTACAAAATTCTTGTTGTACCTAATTGATAAATCAACAAAACTGACGTTAAAGCACAAAGTGCACCGACAGAAATTAAACCTGCAAACCAATCCTTTCCTATAGCACGCATTGCATGCGCAATAGGTGCTTGTATATCTATTTGTCCCAAAGGAACATTGCCGGTCAAAACAAGAGCAACACATACATATAATATAGTACATATAATTAATGTACCTAAAATTGCAATAGGTAAATCTCTTTGAGGATTTTCCGTTTCTTCTGCAGTAGTTGAAATTGCATCAAATCCGATATATGCAAAGAATATTAAAAATGCACCCATAAATACACCCTCAAAACCATTCGGTGCAAATGGAGTCCAGTTCTCAGGTTTTACATAAAACGCTCCGACAATTATAAAAGAAATTATCATGAACATGTTTACGCCAACCATAACGCTTGCAAATCTTGTTGATTCTTTTACCCCTTTTATAAGCAATATAGTCAACAAAAATACAATTACCATTGCGGGTAAGTTCATTGCAAAAGGGATTTTGTCAAATAAAAACGGCATTTGAGTGTGGGGATCAAGACCAAATTTATCACAATATGAAAGCATATATCTGTAATCGTTTCTTAACCACATTGGAAAATAAACGACAAAGTCAGGCAAAACCTGTTTAAATCCTTTTAAAAGCTGGACAAAATATCCAGTCCAAGCGCATGCTACTGTAATATTTCCAATAGCATATTCAAGCATTAAAATCCAACCGACCATCCATGCCATAAATTCGCCCATAGTTGCGTATGTATATGTGTATGCACTCCCTGCAACAGGTATCATCGCTGCAATTTCCGAATAACAAAGTGCTGAAAATACGCAAGCAATAGCTGCCAACACCATTGAAATTATAATTGCAGGTCCTGCGCCGGAGCTTTCAGGACCGCCCTGAATTGCAGTTCCGATAATTGTAAAAATACCCGTACCTACAACCGCACCAATACCCAACACAATGAGGTCAAAAACATTTAATGTTTTTTTGAGCTCAGATTTTTTACTGACAGCAATCAGCTCGTCAGGGCTTTTCTTTTTTAATGCGTTTTTAAATATTGATTGTAAATTCATTATCTTTTCATTTCTTGTTTTTTTAGTTCTACTACTTCTTTATGAAGTTTATTTTCATTAAGTCTGTTTTTAACAAATCCGTATAAAATGTAAATTATTGCACCAATTCCGAGCCATATTGGAAACAATAAAGCCGAACTTGATTGTTGCATTGATTTATACACCATCAAACCTCCGCAACATAATATCCCGAGTATCGGAGTAACCGGTGAAAAAGGAACTCTAAAAGGTCTTGGTCTTTCAGGATCTGTTTTTCTCAAAATCAGTATCGCTACACAAACAACTATGAAAGATGTAAATGTTCCATAATTACATAGTTCAGCGGCTACATCAAGATTAAGTGTCAAGATTCCTACAATTGCCAAAAGCCCGACTGTCCAAGTTAATTTGGCAGGTGTTTTAAATTTCGGGTGAAGCTGCAAAAATCTTTGAGATATAAAGTGATCCCTGCTCATTGCGTACAAAATCCTTGTTGCAGCCATCTCCAAAACCAACAATACTGAAGTCAAGCCTGCAAGCGAACCTATAGAAATTAATCCTGCCGCCCAATTCATTTTATGTAACGACATGCAATAAGCCATAGGAGCTTTTAAAAACTCCATAGGGACATTCCCTGAAGTGTCCTGCAAACCTGTTAACACAAGGGCTACAGCTACATATACAATTGTTGTGATTATCAATGAACCAATAATTCCGACAGGCAAATCTTTTTGAGGATTTTTACATTCTTCTGCCGCCGTCGCAAGTGCATCAAATCCGATATATGCAAAGAATATTAAAAATGCGCCTGCAAAAATTCCTTCCGCACCATGCGGTGCAAATGGTGTCCAGTTTTCGGGACGAACGAAGAAAGCACCTGCTATAACAAACAAAGCTATTACCGCAAGTTTTATAAATACCATTAACCCTGCCATTTTTGTCGAATCTTTTGTTCCTCTTGCAAGAATTACAGTGATTAATAAAACTATTATAATTGCCGGAAGATTGATACATAACGGCATTCCAAATAGTGTAGGAAATGTAATATCAGGGTTATCAGAGATAATCTTTGCTGCTGAAAATCCGTCATTTACAAGCCATGCCGGAGGATGTGCAAGCCAGGCTGGCAAAACTTTTTCAAATCCGCTCATAAATTGAACAAAATGGTTTGACCAAGCACACGCAACTGCAATAAAGCCTATTGCATATTCAAGCATCAATACCCAACCAACCATCCAGGCTGCGAATTCGCCTAAAGTAGCGAATGTATAGGTATAAGCCCCGCCTGCAACCGGAATCATTGTTGCAAATTCAGAATAGCAAAGTGCTGAAAAAATACACGCAATTGCTGCAATAATCATTGATATAACAAGTCCCGGTCCTGCACCGAGAGATGAACCGTCAGCACTTCCTGCAGCTGCAATACCTACAACAGCAAAAATGCCTGACCCTATGATTGCACCAACGCCCAATATTATCAAATCTAATGCGGATAATGTCTTTTCTAATCCGCCTGATTTTGCTTCGGCAAGCATTTCATCAGGATTTTTGATTTTGGTAATAGTTTTTAAAAAATTGCGAGTAAATGTCGCACGGTGAAATTTTTCGGCCATTCATATTCCTTTTTAATCTGTGGTTATTTACAAAGAGGGAATCCCATTTCCTTGCGTTGTTCTACATATAACCTTGCAACAGCAGATGCCATTGTTCTGACTCTGTTTATAAAGTTAATTCTTTCATCTTTGCTTATTACGCCTCGTGCATCCAAAAGATTGAATGTATGAGAACATTTTAAAACGTAATCATAAGCAGGCAAAACAAGCTTTGCATTAACACAATTATCTACTTCTTTTTGATACAAATCAAACATTGTAAATAGAGCTTTAGAATCGCTTACTTCAAAATTATATTTTGATTGTTCAATTTCATTTTGAAGGAAAATTTCGCCATATTTGAGCTCATTATTCCACATAATATCATATACGGATTCTTTGTTTTGAAGGTACATTGCAATACGTTCAAGTCCGTATGTCAATTCAAGTGCAACAGGCTTGACCTCAACGCCGCCGACTTGTTGAAAATATGTAAATTGAGTAATCTCCATCCCGTCAAGCCAAACTTCCCAACCTACACCGGCAGCTCCAAGAGTCGGAGATTCCCAGTTGTCTTCGACAAATCTTACGTCATGTTCCTTCAAATCAATGCCCATAGCTTCCAAACTCTTTAAATAAAGCTCCTGAGCATTATCCGGAGAAGGTTTTAATATAACCTGAAACTGATAATAATGTCCCAAACGGTTTGGATTTTCTCCGTATCTGGCATCTGTCGGACGTCTGCAAGGTTCAATCATTGCGGTATTCCAAGGCTCAGGGCCTAATGCACGCAAGAAAGTTGCAGGGTTCATTGTAGATGCACCCTTTTCTATATCATAAGGCTGTTGAATAATACAACCGTAATCAGACCAAAACTTTTGTAAGTTAAAAACTAATTCCTGAAAATTTAATGCCATAACCTATTTCCAATATATTGTACTATTTACACTCGTCTCTACATGTTATTACTAACATAGTAAAAATGCAATTAAGTTATAAAAAATGTTAAGGGAATGAGGTTATTTAATATTTTATGATATATTACAATTTAGGAGATAAATTTATGGCAATAATAATTTTTTCAGGTAAACAATATTCCGGCAAAGATACGGTTGCAAAAATAATGCTTTCCGAGATGCCTGATTTTAGAAGATGTGCTATGGGGGATATTATAAAACTTACATACGGAAAAGAAAAAGGATTAACATACGAAGAAATCGAAAAAAATAAACCGATTTATCGTCAGGATTTAATAAATTTGGGAAACTGGGGCAGGGCTCAAGACCCTGATTATTGGTTGAAAAAAATTCTTGAACAAGACGGGAATATAATGGTAACGGATGTACGTGTCCCGCACGAATATGAAGTATTCAAAGCTGCAGGTGCAATAGCAATCAGAGTTGAAGCTTCCCGTGAGACAAGAGCTTCACGTGGACAATTAATCGGAGAAGATGATGTAACCGAAACCGGGTTGGACAATGTAAAAGATTGGGATTATATAATTGAAAATAATTCTGATTATGAAAGTTTAAAAAATAAAGTTATGAAAATTATTTTTGAATTGCAAAAACAATAAATTTTATAATTATTAATATTATTGACCGGTTTAAATTTTCACGTTACACTTATAAAGTATCTTTTTGGGGGATAATTTATGAGTGAAGATAATGTATTAAAGAAATTTACGGCAGCACAGTTTTTGAATTTTGCACTCGGATTTTTCGGGTTGCAGTTTGCTTGGCAAATGAGAATAATTCTTTCAGGTCCTGTTACGGAGAACCTGGGGGCATCACCATTTATATACGGGCTTATTTGGCTTGCAGGTCCGTTTACGGGGATGGTGGTTCAACCGCTTGTCGGTGCACTTAGTGATAAAACGATTTCACCTTGGGGAAGACGCAGACCATACCTTTTAGGCGGAGCAATTTTAGCATCATTGGCACTTTTAATTTTTCCAAAATCAGCATCAGTTGCAAACTTATTGCATAATATAACCGGGTTGGACCTGCCGGCTTGGAGTGCACTTTTGATTGCTGCTATTATGATCTGGGTAATTGATGCTTGTGTGAATGTTGCACAAGGTCCATACAGGGCACTCGTTCCTGATGTTGTACCGGAAGAGCAACATTCTCTTGCAAATTCTTATATCAGCCTTGCAATAGGTCTTGGTTCTGTAATAGCAGCAGGTACTGCTCCGTTTGTAAATGCTGTATTTAACAAACAAATGTCAATATCGGCACAATTTGTAATGGCTGCTATTGCGTTTACTTTAGGTATGTTGTGGACTTGTATGACAATACAAGAGCATAAAACTCATAAACAACAAACAGAAAAAAATGAGGCGCAAAAAAGTAAAGAAACATTTATTGATAGCTTGAAAGGATTTTTTGCACTTTCACCTGAAGTCTCAAAAATCTGCACAATGCAATTTTTCACCTGGATCGGAACAATGTGTATGATGATTTTCTTCACGCAATACGCTGTTCATACAATCTATTGTGTACCGGATTTGACATCAGCAGCTCAGACGACTAAAGATTTATATGCGCATGCAACATTGAACGGTACAAATTTTTCATCAGTATGTTTTGCAATATTTAATCTTGTATGTTTTTTGGTTGCTATACCAATCGGAATTTTGTCAGCAAAATATACAAACAAAAAAGTACACATAATATCTTTGATAACAATGATTTTGGCATATATGGGTATGTTTTTCTCAAAAAATCCAAAGGTCGTAGCAGGCATGATGGGGGTTGCCGGAATTGGTTGGGCAAGTATTTGCGCACTGCCATTTGCAATGCTTTCTCAATTCATAAAAAAAGGGACAGAAGGCTCTGTAATGGGTATTTTTAATATATTTATCGCAGGTCCGCAAGTTTTAGTTTGCACCTTGGTTGCTTGGTTTATAAACCAATGTTCATTCACAATGGGTTCAGACTACATAAATTATCATTGGGAATATACATTTCTAGTCGGTGCAATTTGTCTTTTGATAGCGGCATTTATCACTAACTCGGTAAAAGAGAAAAATACATAAAAAAAAAGACCGAAAGGTCTTTTTTTTGTTTATTTTAAAATGAATCCGCCTTTGTCAGCATTTTCAAGTTTATCACCTTCAATTTTTGCTCTTAGATTTTTAATATATTTATATACATAATCTCTTGGCAAATCTAAAATTGCCGCAAGATCTTTTGCATAAACAATTTTGCCTTTATGCTGTGCAAAATGGTCGAAAACTTTTTGTTCTCTGTCTGTCAAAGCTTTTTTAAATACTATCCTTACTTCTTCTCTCAAGTCTTCAACTTTTGTTTTTTTAGTAGCAGTTTTTTCGACTTTTTTCGAAGTTGTTTTTGCAGTAGTTTTTGAAGAAGATTTTTTCTCTACAGTTTTTTCTTTTACACTCTGAGGTGCTTCTTCGGCTTGTAATCTGTTTATAGAAAACGGAGTCGGAGCAATTTGTTGTTCTCTTTCAAAAGCTCTTTCTGCAATTGCGCTCAATCTTTCAGCATGAGTTTGTTTGTAATCATCTTCTACTACGGGCTTTCCTTTAAGCACAATATCAACCAAATCATTTGTCGGTTTCGATGATTCTATTTTTTTCCCTAATCTGGCAGCGAACTCTTCTAACGTAATTTTTTCTAATGAGCTTCTCCATTGTTTAATCTCTTCTTTGCTCAAATATTCCGACATTACAATCTCCTTAAACTATTCTCTACATTTTTTAATCTATCATAAAACATGTTTTATAGTGCAAAATGTTTCATAACGTAAATTTTTGTTTATTTTGGTAACAATTTTTTAATCCAGTACACCGGAGTTCAAAATTTTCTGAACCTCAGCGTTCATAATTTTATGAATATCTTCAATCGATTTTGTACCGTCAATGCTTTTAAAATTATATTCGTTTTTCATATTATTATATTGTTCTAAGCATTTATTCTGGTAAATCTCAAAACTCTTATAAAAATCTGTTGAAAATCCTACATCTCGCCCGCTTTCATAGTAATTCAAACCTGTTGTCCCGATAATTCTCTTCAATAAGACATCTACCGGCATATCAAGATAAAATACCAAATCAGGTTCAGGCGCATAATCGTATAAATTCTTTACCCATTCAATATCTTGACCTCGCACAACATCACGCGCAAGAGCTGTATAATAATATCTGTCTAAAAGTACAATAAATCCCGATTTTAGTGCCGGAATTATTTGGTTTTCCAATCTGTCGGCAAAATCAGCAGCGTACAAAAGGCTGAATGTTGTGGCATTAAGAAGGTTTCTCTCTTTTGCATCATCAATTACATTTGCGATTAATCGAGATGTTTTCCACTCAGAAACCATTACACCGTACGACTGTGCTTGAATAGATTTCTTTAGCAGCTCAAGTTGAGTGGATTTCCCCGAGCCGTCAGTACCTTCTATAACAATGAGTAAACCGTCATAACCGTTTTTTGTTTTAAATTGTGTCATCTATGTTTACCCCTTTACTTTTTAATACATCTATCAGCATTTGCCGTATTTCAACTTGTTTTGAATGTATCGAATCCATTGCATCAAGTCGCACAAGTCCAAATTCTTTAACCATCTTTTTATATTCTTTTGTTACACGTCCTTGAAAAATCATATAACTTTCGTATGGATCGTTACTTAGTTTCAAATCCATTCCGGCTTCATAAAATTTTGGAGCACGATTAGCACAAATCCTTGCCATCGCTTCTTTAGGCTCTATGTCAAAATATATAGCCAGATCAGGCTTTATCGCAAAACTATAAACTTCTCTGACCCAATTAGGATCAACACCTCTTGCAACATCTCTTGCAAATGCTGTATATGCATATCTGTCAGCCAATACTATAAACCCCGCTTTCAGAGCAGGTGCAATTACCTGTTTTAACCTATCCGCAAAATCAACAGCGTGTAAAAGCGAAAAAGTTCTTGGGGACAACATATTTTTCTTTTTTGCTAATTTTGTAGTCTGGCTTATAAGTTCTGAAGAGTTCCACTCAGTAAAAATAACATCTTGCCCTATTAATTTAAGCCAATCTCTTAAAAGTTCAAGCTGTGTGGATTTTCCGGAACCGTCAATACCTTCAACACAAACAAGTGTTCCTTGATAATTATGTTTTTCGGTTAATTTTGCCAATTTTTATGCTCCTTTTCCTTCTAACATATGGACATTTATTCTGCCGAATTTTGCAGATAAATTATCAACAAAATGTAAGAAATATAGTTCGGGTTCTAAATCTTTTTGGTCTAAATCGATAATTGCACCCCAATCGCTTCTGCCATGATGTGCAGCAATCATCTTTGCAACTTCATTAAATCCGTTTGACATGCACATAGAAAATCCGTATTGTGAATGTGTTAACCAAACTTTTCTAAAATCTTCATCATAATCTATCAACCCGGTCTCTATATTAATTGTGTATTCAAATATTTTCCCGATATCGTGCAAAATACACGCCGCCAAAATATTATCACGATTGAATTTATAATCAGAAATATCCATATTATGCTCTGCATATTTCAAACATTCTAATGTGTGAACCATCAAACCGCCAACGTAGTTATGATGCATTAATTTTGCTGCCGGAGCAACTTTTATTTTGTCTTTGTGTTCTTCAAAATAATTTGATAAAAATGTTCTCAATTTTTCATTTTGAATTTTATTAAAATATGATACTAATTCGGAATAGGCTTTTTCGCGTTCATTTTCTTCCAAACCGAGTTTTGCTTCTTTTACAAGAGCTAATGCCGAAACAAGGCAATTGTTGTATTTTTCGTTGAATGTAGCAGAAACAATTCTTACGATATTACCTGTTCTGAAAATTTTATTGTCAAATCGGTTCAAAGTTTCTTCCCAAAGAATACAGTTGAGTAAAGTATCATCACTCATATTTTTTAATTGCAGCTTGCCCATTTTTGTTCCGGCTTTTGTATCCCCTACTGAAAATACTACTACTTCATAATCTACATCTGTATCAAACATGTTTTATACCATTGTCTGCGACGGTTTAAGTTTCTATTTTCAAACCTTCGTAAACATTCTCCTTTCGTCAATTTTTGTTTCTGTCAATAAATTTCCCGCCATCACCCCAAACGAATGATGAGCGAATTTCTTTTCCTACTTTTTCAATCAAGTGGTCTGCGTTTTGTGCTCTTAATTCTTTGAAGTTTTTTGCACCGTTTGCCATTTCTGTCATAAATTCATTGGCAAATGCACCGCTTTGAATATCTTTTAATAAATCACGCATAGCTTGACGGGATTGCTCTCCGATTACTTTCGGGCCTCTTGTCA
>CAMVQX010000054.1 GCA_947169755.1 uncultured bacterium | reverse complement strand
GGTCTCTTTTACAATAGTTTTTATTTTATCTAAGTTATTTTTCTCTGATATTATCGCAATAGAAGGACCTGCACCACTCAAAACACATCCAAGCATACCTTCTTCGTGTTTTAATTTTTCTGTAATTTTGTCCAGTCCAGGTACAAGTTTCATTCTATACGGTTGATGCAACCTGTCATGCAGAGCCAGTTTTATTAGAGCGGTATCTTTTGTGTTAACAGCCTGAACAAACATACCCAAGTGCTTTGCGTTAAACACCGCATCAGCCATAGGAACTTCTTTAGGCAAAACAGAACGTGAAATTTCCGTAGACAACTCATAGTCTGGTATACATATAGTTATAGCCCATTCTTCAGGCCATTCCAATTTTGTGTAAATAATTCTACCGTCATCTTCTTGAGATGTAAGAACTAAGCCTCCAACAATAGCCGGTGTAACATTATCAGGATGTCCTTCAACTTCGGTAGCAATTGATAAAAGAGCAACTTCATCAGCCGGCTTCCCTAAAAGTTCATTTGCAGCCAAAAGACCTCCTACGATAACAGATGCACTACTGCCTAATCCTCTTGCTATCGGTATTTGTGATTGTACTGTTATTTTTAATTCGCTTGGCGTCTGTCCTATAGAGTTATACAAAAGTTCAACAGCCTTATATATTATACTGTTTTCATCCATTGGGACATGCTCAAAAATCAGATCGTTTGTGGTATTTTCGTCATTTATAACATTAATTTCAATACCTGTACCGGGCAGTACTGTTTCTTCAATAGTAATTGTATTGTACAACGGCAATGCCATTCCCAGACAATCAAAGCCGGGGCCTATGTTAGCTATTGTTGCGGGTACTTTTACACTAATTTTCATATTTTACCTCATTAGCATAGCGCCATGCTTATGCCATATATAATATTTTACAACAAACAGAAAAAATGCCAAAAATTAAGTTATATAAAGACGTTGAGCCCACTTTTACAATGTATTATAATGTAATTATGTACAAGTTATACCCATATGTAACAAATGACGGCTCTATAGGACTATTCTCTCCTGAAGTTGATGATATTTATCATTCAACGTATGGTGCACTATCAGAAGCCTATGAAAAATTTATTCTTCCTGTCGATTGGAAATTATTTTTTCAAAATAATAATCAGATAAAAATTTTAGATATTTGTTTTGGAATTGGATATAATACAAAAAGTTTTTTAAATTATTATTTAGAAAATATCTATAACGGTTCGATAGATACTAATAATATAATAAATAACGATAAGATATATTCCAATAATATTAATCATAATATTTTTATAAAAGCAATTGATGTTGATAAAAATTTAGCATTAATTTCTCCGTTTTTTAAAACATGTATAAAGGATTTAAAAAACTTTAATCCTCCATTTTATCAAAATCGAATTGAAAAATATCGTTCTAAAAACATTAACAGTAATTATAAGTTGAAAAAAGAAATAAATTTATTACTGCTTTATAAAATAGTAAATTATATTGATAACGATATTTTAATATTATTAAATGATAATAATTATTCCAAATATTTTGACCGCTCTGTAATTTCGTTTTTTAAGTGTTTAAAAAATATTAAACTTACAGATAGTCCATTTTCTAAGTTTATTACGTTCTTACATAATATATATTATAAGTATATATCTTTAAGCCATAAAAACGTTCATAAATACCTTAAATCAATAGATTTTAATTTTAAGCTAAATATCTGCGATGCCAGACAAGTTTTATCAGATGATAATTCATTATATAATTTTGTATTTTTAGATGCTTTTACTCCTTCAAAATGTCCTTGTCTATGGACATTTGATTTTATAAAATTAATTTTTGACCATTTGGAGCCGGGGGGAATTGTTCTAACTTATTCTTCAGCTGCAAATGTCAGAAATGCTTTTATTGAAGCAGGATTTGTTATAAAAAAAGTTTATTCTGAATCCTTGAAAAAATACACAGGTACTGTAGCAATAAAAACAAATCTATCATCTAATGAGAATTATTTAAACAAAAATTTAGTACATGAGCTCTCAGAATTCGATTTAGGGCTTTTAAAAACTAAAGCAGGTATATTTTATCGTGATAAAAATTTAACAAGCCAAAATGAGGCTATTATTGCTTTGCATGAAAAAGAGGTAAATGAATCTGATAAAATATCAACAACTAAATTTAAAAAACGCGTTAAGATTGACAATAAATGTGGCATATAATATTATAAACATAGAGGATAAATATGATTAATCGTAAGGGTTTTACTTTGGCTGAAGTATTGATTACTTTGGGCATAATAGGCGTAGTTGCAGCTATGACTATGCCTACGTTAATATCCAGTTTCAGAAAGCATGTTTATGTAAACAGCTTAAAAAAAGCATACGCAACTTGGCAAAATATATTTCATAAAATTCAGATTGATGATGGCTATTTTACAGAAAATCTTTATGAAACTGAATTTTTCAGAGGTTGTTTTGTAAGTACAGCTGCTTGTGAGCAAAGTATAAAAGATAATTTAAAAAAATATTTAAAAGTTTTTACCGTTGAACTTCCCGGTCATCACTCTGAAAATATTCGATACTTTAATATTAATAGCAATCCTCTCACAGTTCTATCAATATCAGCAAATATGTTTAAAATTCTAAATGCAGATGGTATTGTCTACTATTTATACATTAGAAAAGCTGGAGATGCTTTTTATACAACTGTTTATGCAGATATAAACGGTTCCAAGTTACCAAATACAATGGGACGAGACTTATTTTTAATCGCCCGAATAAATGAAGCCGGAAAATTAGTGAGCAAACAATATGACACTAAAGATTGTCTGGGCGATGAAATTCCTAGTATTGGCTACAGTTGTTTGGCAAGAATAATTGAAGCAGGCTGGCAAATGAAATATTAAAACTTTGCCTTAATTGAAACATATATTTATAATAATTATATGATAAATTATGATTTAATTATTTTTGGGGGTGGTACTGCCGGCTGTGCGGCAGCTTATACGGCGGGGAAATTAGGTTTTAAGACGCTATTAGTTGAAAAGAAAATTCATCTAGGCGGATCAATAACGTCAGGACTTGTTGTTCCTGCAATGAAATGCGGCGAAAATCAAATTAATACTGATTTTTTCGAAATTTTTACAGAAAAAATGTCAGAAATCGGAGGCCAAATAGAATATCAAGGCAATAAAGGGTGGTATAATCCCGAATTAGCAAAGATTCTACTTGAAAAATTAATGTCTGAAGCACATGTAGACGTTGTTTATAATATTTCAACATCTAATATTGAAATAAAAGATAAAAATATAAAAAGCATTAAATTATTATCGCCATATAACGACACGCTATATAATTGCAATAAATTATTATCTGAACCTATCGCAACGAGATATATAATTGATGCAACAGGAAATTGTGAAATCGGAAAAATTTGCGGTTGTAATTTTTTAAATAAAAAAGATGAACTTCAGCCTGTAAGTTTGCGCTTTATAATGAGCAATGTTGATTTAAATATATTTAGTGAGTGGTTATTGGAGTTTGATAATGATAGAGAGGTTACGTCTGTTGAGTATATAAATGGGCAAATACATCTATCAACAGCTTGTACATGGGATAAAAAGTGGGCTCTTACGCCACTGTTCGATAATGCCGTAAAACAAGGGGTACTAAAAGACACTGATAGAAACTATTTTCAGATATTTACGATTGCAGGAATGCCCGGTGCAGTGTCATTCAACTGTCCAAGAATAGTTGAACAAAAGGATTTATCCTTGGCGATAAAAGAGGCTCACCAAGCCATTTTTAGGCTTTCAGACTTCTGTAAAAAATATTTACCGGGTTTTGAAAATGCGTATATTTCAAATATAGCAGATGAGCTTGGTATAAGAGTTTCCTCAAGAATTAAGGGAAAATATGTTTACACTCAGGATGATATTTTATCCGGCAAACATTTTAAAAATCCAGTAGTAAGATCCAATTATCCAATTGATGTGCATTCTACCGATAAAGGCAAATCTACATTGATGTCAAATGGTGAATATGAGCTTCCTGTTGAAGCACTGATGTCTGCTGATATTGAAAATTTATTTGTTGCCGGCAGATGTCTTTCTGCGGATTTTATGGCTCAAGGAGCGCTAAGGGTTCAGCCCAGCTGTTTTTCTATGGGGGAAGGACTTGTAAAATACATATTTAATCATCAATCTTAGACGATAGTATTTGTGCGGCATTAAGTAGCGGATCAATTGTGGGCGAATATGGCGGAGCATAGGTAATGTCATTGTTGTAAAATTCTTTAACGGTTAACCTGCCTAATAGTGCAGTTGTTACAGTATTTACTCTTTTGTCAGCATCCCCGGTGCCGACAGCTTGACATCCCAATAATAAGCCGCTTTTTTTATCCGCAACGAGCTTAAGTGTAATATTATTTACATCAGGCATAAAGCCCACCTTGTCATTTTTTGTTACAGTTACGGATATTGGAGAATAGCCAAGTTTTTCAGCATCTTTTACACTTAGTCCTGTCATAGACATTGTAAAAAGCAAGCATCTTGAAACAGCAGAACCTAAAACACCTTTAAATATGTCTTCACCTCCACCGGCATTGATTGCAGCTGTTCTTCCTTCTTTATTGGCAGTAGAGCCGAGCGGAAACCAACCGGGAGTATTTGATATCATAAAATTATCTTCACAACAGTCTCCGCAGGCATAGATATCTTCAAAATTTGTTTGCATTTTGTTGTTAACTTTAATTGCATCATTCACACCGACTTCAATACCTGCATCTTTTGCTATTTCTGAATTTGGTTTTACACCTGAGGCAAGTACAACAAAATCAGTTTCAACCTCTTTTCCGAGAGATGTTTTGACAGATTTAACTCCGGACAAATCTCCTGAAAACTCAACGACTGCTTCAGACGTGTATATTTCGTACCTGCCATCTGAGGCAGCTAACAGTTGCTCATAAATTATATCTGAAATATCATCATCAAACCGTTTCATCAGTTTTGAGTCATGCTCAAATAGTACAACATGCAAATTCTGTCTAACGAATGCTTCTAAAAGTTCAAGCCCTATATATCCACCGCCGACAATAACAACTTTCTTTGATTTTAAAGCAATTTCTTTTATTGCAATTCCATCTTCAATTTTTCGCAATGTAAATATATTCTTTAAATTTACATTTTTTATTGGCGGTATAACAGGACTTGCACCTGTTGCTATTATCAATCTGTCATAACTGACAAGTTCTGCAATATTTTTGTCTTTGTTTTCAATAAGTACTTGTTTGAATTTTGGCAAAATTTTTGTAGCTTTACATCGCAAATGGACGTGAACTCCCATATCTTCAAATTCTTCAGGCGAACGCACTAAAAGCTGTCTGTAATCTTCAAAATTACCTTCTATATAATATGGCAAACCGCATGATGAATATGAAATATAGTTGTCATCAGTATATAAATTTATTTCAGCATCAGGTAACAAACGTCTTGATTTTGCAGCTGCTTTAGCACCAGCGGCCACACCGCCTAAAATAACAATTTTCATAACCACATAATAAAATTGTTATAAAATAATTACATTAGTCATTAGTTTAAACCAGACGTACCCAAAATAATTTCTCTCATAAATTCAACGTATTCATCAGTGTTGTCTGTAATATCAATTATTGTTTTATCTTCTACTAACTTTTCAAACATAAAAATATCCCCTTCTGATATATAGAACGGAATATTTTTGAAAAACTTTAATCATACAATAATATTTTTACAAAATTTTACTAATTTGACTAAATATTACACTATGAATTATTTAAATTTGCAAAACCGGTAAAATCCTCATATCATCTCCTAATCATAAATAAACCTATCATCGGCATATCGTGTATTAATAAAATATGAAACACAACCAGAAATGGGGTTATCATTTGTTAATTCAGTATTCTTATCATTATATTGTTTAACAGCAAGTTTATAGCTTCCTGTAAGTTCATCATACTTACCTCTTATCGGGGTTTTTAAAATTTCTAACTTTGCATTAGGAACGTTATCACTTTTTAAAGTTATAATTTCAATCGGCTGTGATAAAATTTGGTATCCATCAAATGAAATTATCGGTTTTTCTACTAATTTATATGGCGCATCCTCTTTATTTTTAGTTACAACTTTTTTTAATTTTTCTGCTAATTCATCAAAATGATCAAGATTAAATTCATCAGCACGATTTTTTGTAAAAATAACAGGATTAAATAAATTATCTCTCAATATATTAATAATCTTTTGATACACGCCTCTTTCCTTTTTAGGCAGCACCTGCATAAAAAAAGTTTGCATTAATTTACCACTGTCAAAATTACCTAAAAAGGAAGGAGTGCTGTGATTTGCATCATTTAGTTTATTTTGTTTCTTTGCTGAATATCCGTAATTGCTTATACTAACAGGTGATATCCTCATATATACCCCTTTCGTTTAATAATCAATATAAATCAGTAAAAAAAAATTTTTGCTAAATTAAAATAAAAATATTAAGAAATTTTTACAAAATAATAACTAAGATTCATTATATACAAGTTTTTTGCGTAAACTCCATTGAGCAAGTGTTAGAACTAATATAATTACAAATAGTACATATGCAATTGCAGAAGCTTTTCCAACATTAAAATATTCAAAAGCATTTTTATAAATCGCATAAACCAAAACATTTGTGCTGTCTAACGGCCCCCCTTGAGTCATTAAATAAATTAAATCAAACACCTGAAAAGAACTTATTGCAGTAATTATTACAACAAAAAATATTGTTGGTGACAATAACGGTACGGTTACGTTTTTGAATGTTTGATATGAATTTGCACCGTCAATTTTTGCAGCTTCAAACATACTTTGTGATATTCCGCTTAATGCTGATAAAAAGATTATCATATTATATCCGATAAGTTTCCAAACAGAAACAATTATCAATGCCGGCATAGCAAAATGAGGGTCATAAAGCCAATTAATATGCATATGAAACAAATGATTTAGAAATCCGATATTAGGGTCAAAAATCCATTCCCACACAACTCCAATAACAATCATAGGTGTAATAAACGGTAAAAAATATGCAGTTTTATAAAATTCAGCCCCCCTAATTTTTGTATTCAAAATTGATGCCAAAATTAAAGGTATAATTACACCTAAAATTGAAGTTGCGAGTGCAAAAACAATTGTATTGATCAATATTTTAAAAAATAGTTGTTCCGAAAAAATTTCTCTGTAATTGTCCAGCCCCACAAACTGTATCGGGTTAAGCAAATCCCATTTTGCAAAACTTAAACCAAATGAACAAATAACAGGAATAATTATAAATATAAATATCCCCACAAGTGCAGGTAAAATGAATAACCAGCCTGCAAAACGTTCATCATTACTAAGCAATTTGTTCATGTTATAATTATACTATAGGGAGAAATTTATGCAAAAATATGAACATGCTTTTGGAAAAAACGACATTAGAGGTATCTACGGAGATGATATAACTGAAGAATTGTTTTACAATACGGGCAGGGGTTTCGTTGAATGGTTAAAAGAAAAATCAGGGTTGTCAACTGAAAAAATGTATATTACTGTAGCGAGAGATGCTCGTTTGCATTCACCATCATTAGAAAACGCACTAGCAAACGGAATTTTGTCAACAGGCGCACACGTTATAAGTTTAGGACTCGCTCCTACCCCTATCGGTTATTATTCAGAAGTCGTTGGTGTTCCCGGGTATGAGATTATTTCTTCCGCAATAATTACAGCAAGCCACAATCCAAAAGAATATAACGGATTAAAGATGACTTTTCAACACCACACTCTGAATGAGGCTCAAATTAAAGAAGTAAAAGAGCTGACTTTTAAAAATTGGATTCAATATAATAACTCTGAACCAAGTGATAATTCCGGCATCATAAACTATAATATAATTCCTGATTATATCAGTGATATGGAAAATCGTTTTGGGAAAATAGGTAAAGGTGTAAAAGTTGTCGTAGACAGCGCAAACGCAACAGGCGGAATTGTCGGGCCTGAATTGTATAAAAAATTAGGCTGTGAAGTTATTGAGCTTTATTCCGAACCGGATGGAAATTTTCCAAACCATCATCCTAATCCTAGTGTTGAAAAAACTCTTGATAAATTAAAAGAGGTTGTAGTCGAAAATAATGCTGATATTGGAATTGCATATGACGGCGACAGCGACAGAATCGGTATTATTGACAGTTTTGGAAGATTTTTGACCGGCGACAAATTGCTTTTAATATATGCAATAGATTTAATTGAAAACTGTAAACCTAAAGGTATACTTCCGACTGTTGTGAGCGAAGTTAAATGTTCTCAAGTATTGTTTGACGAAATTAACAGACTTGGCGGCAAATCTGTTATGTGTAAGACCGGTCACGGTTATATTAAAGATAAGATGAAAGAAACTGATGCTCTTTTAGCCGGCGAAATGAGCGGTCATACATTCTTTAAAGACAGATACTATGGCTTTGATGATGCAATTTATGCCGGCTGCAGAATAATAGAAATTATTTCAAAGCACAAAAAATCAAATCCGTCATTTAAAATTTCAGATATGCTAAAGGCATTTGATGCTGTGTATTCTTCATCAGAGGTACGATATCCTTGTCCTAATGAACTCAAAAAATCAACTTTGGAAAATATTAAAAATCATATATCACGGAATAAAGATATATTCGGTTCTAAAATAAAGGATATTATAACGCTTGATGGTATGAGAATTGTCTTTGACGGAGGTTTTGCACTAATTAGACAAAGTAATACTGAACCTGTATTTACATTGCGTTTTGAAGCTAAAACTAAAGATGAATGTGATAGATTTAAAGTTGTTATGACAAATCTTTTGGATGAAATATTAAAAAGCCCTGTGCAGATGTGATTTTGTTGCCTGCGGAGTCTCGCAGGTGGGTGAACGCCTCGGATTATCCGTTTCCCGCTGGCGACTATTAATCGGCGGGTATACTTCACATCCTGTCAGAGTCAATTCTCCCTTTTAGTATAAATGTAGGAACAAAATAAGCACCCACACAGAACTATACACAGTTTAACATATATTTGTGCATTTATCAATCTATTTGGAAAACTTTTTAGCACCGATATAAAAGCCCATATACATTGATAAAATAACAAGTGAAAATGTATTTAATATATCAAGATTTTCAAAATCATACCAAAATACATTCATACCCAGTGTGAAAAGAGCCAAACAAAGAGCAATAACGGTATAGTTAAAAGTTCTGAATCTCTTAGTTTCCTCTTTTGCAGGCATCATATCAACGTTTGATAATGTTACCGCATTATTATATATTTCCTGTGATATTTGCCCGTTTGATAAAAGTTGTTTGCAAGATTTTACATAAGCTTTATTTAATTGTGTTTCAACAAGCTTTAGGAGTTCATCCTGAGAAAGTTTACCGATTGCAGCTTCTCTTGCCATCTCAAATGCAACGAATCCAAGCTTTCGCAATATACTCTCATGATACATTGCAGGAATATTTGAGCGAAGCAAATCAATATATTTGTGGTATGTCCACTCAGAAATTAACTGCGTTAGCATTCTTGCAGTTGAAGTGTCTTTTATAGCATCATCATTAGAAAATGCTTCCCCCGCAACATATGTAAAATTATAAATTCTTTCCAAAAATTCTTTTTTATGCCGCAATGCAATATCATTAGGCATACTACTCTCAGCTTGATCTGTTAAATCTTGAGCAAAGCTTTTATAATCAAATGTTGACGTCATAAAACCCTCCGCAATAATATTATCATAGCATGGAGAATTTGGGCAACAAAATTATA
>CAMVQX010000053.1 GCA_947169755.1 uncultured bacterium | reverse complement strand
TTCAAATTTCTTCACGAGTTCTAAAACGTTCTTTTCAATAGTTTCAGGGGACTGATAAAATAATTGTGGCTTTTCAACACAAGCTTGTAAATATTGCTCAGTAGTTAACCCCTCTTTTTCAAATTTCTTCACGAGTTCTAAAACGTTCTTTTCAATAGTTTCAGGGGACTGACAAAATAATGATGGCTGTTTAACACAAGCTTGTAAATATTGCTCAGTAGTTAACCCCTCTTTTTCAAATTTCTTCACGAGTTCTAAAACGTTCTTTTCAATAGTTTCAGGGGACCGAGAAAATAATTGTGGCTGTTCAACACAAGCTTGTAAATATTCTTCAAAAGTTAGATGTTCCTTAAATTTTTGCACAAGGCTATTAACATTAGATTGTGCTTTTTGTGTCAGCTGCCCAAATAATTTTTTTAATTTCGTAATATCTTTCGTCTTTGTCATTTGTTCAAAAATAGCTGTATTTGTAGCTTCAAAACTTATATTAAAGTGATAAGCTTTAGGAACAGAATATGACTTGGTTGCATCGCAGCTTATCCGGCATTTTTCTTGCCGGTTTTTATATATTGGAGTTCCGTATCTAATTGAAACTGGATATATAATTTTATAATTCTCTTTTTCTGTTTGGTTATAAAAGTAAATAAAAAAATTTTTTGATATTTTATTTTTTTGTTTTTTAAATCTGTAAAAAATAAAATTTTATGCAACAAAATATAATTTTGTTGCGTTTTACTTTAAACATGTTTGTAATATTATATATTTGAGGTTAGCAATTTGAAACATTCAAAACTTACAGCCCTAATATTTATAGCACTTATTTTGGGTGTTATTGCAGGTCATTTTGCCCCGGATTTTGCGGTCAAGATGAAGCCTTTGGCTGTTATATTTTTAAGAATGGTAAAAATGATTATCGCACCTCTGTTATTTGCAACTTTAGTTATCGGTATTGCAGGTCACGGCAGTGCAAACCGCCTTGGCAAAATAGGACTTAAAACAATTGTCTATTTTGAAATTGTCACAACTCTCGCACTTATTATAGGTTTGACAATGGCAAATATCTTTAAACCGGGTATAGGTTTTGTAACCGGTAAAACTCTGCATGCCATACATATGCAAGAAGCGGGCTTGATGGCAGCAGCTCAGGCACATACCTCCGTAAGCGAAATGGTTACGACAATTTTCCCGACAAGCATTATAGATGCAATGGCACAGGGAAATCTGTTGCAAATAGTAGTATTTTCAATATTCTTTGCTTTGGCTATGATTGCAGTTGGCGAAAAATCAAAGCCGGTAATTGATGTTTTGAATTCAGTATCTCAAATAATGTTTAAATTTACGGAATACGTAATGTATTTTGCTCCTGTAGGTATTTTTGGCGCAATTGCATCGACTGTAGGAGCAAACGGACTCTCTGTTTTAAAAAGTTATTTTAAAATAATTGGTGCTTTATATACGGCATTGGCAGTATTTGTTATACTGGTGCTTGTTATAGCGTGTAAATTAGTCAAAATATCTTTTAGAAATTTAATCCGTGCATTACAAGAACCGGCGATTCTCGCATTTACCACAGCAAGTTCGGAAGCTGCTTTCCCAAAAGCAATGGACATTATGGAACGTTTTGGAGTTCCTAAAAATATTGTAGGATTTGTTATGCCAACAGGGTATACATTCAATTTAGACGGAAGCACATTATATCTTGCAATGGCAGTAATATTTTCATCACAAATCGTAGGTATAAATCTTGATATAAATCAGCAAATTGTTATAATGCTTGCGCTTATGCTCACGAGTAAAGGTATTGCAGGTGTGCCAAGAGTTTCTTTAATCGTTTTAGCAGGGACTTTAGCAAGTTTTAATATTCCTATTTTGGGTGTTGCAATCCTTTTGGGTATTGATCAAATACTTGATATGGGCAGAACTACAGTAAATCTGATTGGCAACTGTGTTGCAACCGTTGTTGTAGCACGTTGGGAAAAAGCATTTGATTATGATAAGATGAACGAATTTGTCAAACTTTCAAAAGAAGAAAGCTTGACATCCGATATAAAAAACAAATTAAGAGGAAATAAAGATGAGCAATGACACAAAAAAAGAGTACAAAGAAACATTAAATTTACCGCAAACCACTCTTGCTATGCGTGCTAACGCTACGGTTAGAGAACTTGAAATTCAAAAATTTTGGGAAGAAAACAAAATTTATGAAAAAATTATCGGACAACGTGATAAAGCAAATAAATTCATTCTTCACGACGGTCCTCCGTACTTAAGTTCTGAAAAAATCCACGTTGGTACAGCTTTAAATAAAATTCTTAAAGATATTCTTTTGAAGTATAAAGCTCAGTCAGGATATTATACTCCTTATGTTCCGGGTTACGATGCTCATGGTTTGCCTATTGAAAATGCAGTTGTAAAAAATATCAAAGGCGGCAGAAGTGCCTTAACACCCTTTGAATTGAGACAAAAATGCCGTGAATATGCTCATAAAAGTCTTTTAGGACAAGAAGCAGCATTTAAACGTCTTGGCGTTTTAGGTAACTGGGAAAATCCGTATTTAACAATCAGACCTGATTTTGAAGCAGAGCAGGTAAGAGTTTTTGGTGAAATGTATAAAAAAGGATACATTGAAAAAGGTCAAAAACCTGTATATTGGTGCGCTTCTTGCGAAACTGCTCTTGCAGAAGCTGAAGTTGAGTACGCTGATATTACATCTGATTCAATTTATGTAAGATTCAAATTTGATGATGAAAGCACAAAGAAAATTTATGAAATTATCAAATCTAATGACAGTAAAAAAGATATATACGCAATCATCTGGACAACAACTCCTTGGACAATTCCTTCAAATGTTGCGATTTCAATGAATCCGAAATTTGAATATACATTGTTTGAATATCAAGGCGATATTTATGTTGTTGCAACTGACTTGCTGGATAGATTTTTGGCTGATGCCGATTGGCAAAAAGAAGATATCAAAGTTGTCGGAACAGCAATCGGTCAAGATTTTGAATTGATGGAAGTTCACCACCCATTAGTTAGCAGAAAATCAAAAATAATTTTAGGCGAACACGTTACACTTGATGCAGGTACAGGTTTGGTACACACAGCTCCCGGACACGGTCTTGAAGACTGGGAAGTAGGCTGTAAATATGGCATTGATGTATTTTCGCCACTGGATAGCAAAGGCTGTTGGAAAGAAGAATGCTTGATTCCGGAGCTTGTTGGAGTTCCTTATTACAAAGGAAATTCAATGGTAATTGATATGTTAGAAAATACAAAAGCTCTTGTAAAACGTCAGGAAATCAGCCATAGTTACCCTCATTGCTGGAGATGTAAAAACCCTGTTATATACAGAGCAACACCTCAATGGTTTGTAAAAGTAGACAAATTCAGAGATAAAGCTTTAGAAGAAATTAAAAAAGTAAAATGGATACCTGCAGGCGGCGAAGCAAGAATTTCTAACATGGTTGCAGGACGTACTGATTGGTGTATTTCAAGACAGCGTGCTTGGGGTGTACCTATCCCCGTGTTCTACTGTGAAGATTGTGGGGAAGTTATTGTAACCGACGAAACAATCAACCATATTGCTCAAATTTTTGAAAAAGAAGGTTCTGATGCTTGGGTAAACCACACAGTTGAAGAGCTTATGCCTCAAGGATTTAAATGTCCTAAATGCGGAAAAACTCATTTCAAAAAAGAAAACGACATAATGGACGTTTGGTTTGATTCCGGAATCACATGGCGTGCAGTTGTAAATAAACGCTCAGATGAACTTGGTACAACTCCTGTTGATATGTATTTGGAAGGTTCAGACCAACACAGAGGCTGGTTCCAATCTTCATTATTGACATCTGTTGCAACACAAGGAATAGCACCATACAAACAAGTTTTGACTCACGGATTTGTATTCGGTGAAGATGGCAGAAAAATGTCAAAATCATTGGGTAATTACATCAGACCAGATGATATTATTAAAAACTACGGTGCGGATATTTTGAGATTATGGGCAGCATCTGTAGATTACAGAAACGATACCAAAATCGGCGACAACATAATTAAACAGCTTGCTGAAATTTTTAAGAAAACAAGAAACACTTCAAGATTTTTACTTGGCAACTTGTTTGATTTTGATCCGGCAGTTGATTATGTTGAATATAAAGATTTGAAAGCAATTGATAAATTTGCATTACACAAATTGAACAAACTTATCGTTAATGTAACGGAAGCATTTGAAAATTATGAGTTTTATAAATACTTCCAACAGTTACAAAACTTTGCGGCAGTAGATTTGAGCTCATTCTATCTTGATATTGTAAAAGACAGATTGTACACAGCAGGCAAAAAATCACTTTCACGCAGAGCTTGTCAAACAGTATTGTATGAGATATTACAGGCTTTGGTAAGAATGCTTGTTCCTGTAATGCCTCACCAAGCTGAAGATATTTGGTTTAGTGTGCCGGATTGTCAAAAAGGCGGTTTGGAAAGTATTTTACTTTCAGATTGGGTTAAAGCAAAATCCGAATGGGATAATGAAAAACTTGAAGAAGATTTTTCACAAATCCTAAAAGCAAGAGAAATTGTAACTCGTGCTATTGAACCTCTAAGAGCTGAAAAACAAGTCGGGAGTTCTCTTGAAGTTGCAGTTTATTTGAATACTGAAAACAACGAAGTTTTGAAATCAAATGAAGATGAACTTTGCAACATATTTATCACTTCCCAAGCTTATGTAACAAGCGAAAAACCGATTGACTTTTTAAACGAATATAAGGAAGACGATTTTACAGTTTGGGTATGCAAAGCTGAAGGGGAAAAATGCGAACGCTGCTGGAAGTTCAGAAAACTAAATTCCGATGGCATTTGCGAAGATTGTGCACAAGCAATATAAAAAGAAGCTCCCGTCTGGGAGCTTCTTTTATATTATGCTATATTTTGTCCCATCTTTGTCCGTTGTATTTTAATATCCAATTTCGATTTCTGCTGAGCTGTAAACCAGCTTTTCTATTTGGCAAAAGTTCATAAAAACGTCTTTTAAAAGTCCGCGTCAAATTAACAACATCAGCAGTTACGGTTGATTTATAAACACGGCCAGTCTCAAAATTTATAGCTTCTATTTCCTGTCCATTTGTTTTTTTAATATCTATTATTTTAAATAATTTTTTGTCTTTAAATGAAACCAAATGTCGGTGTCCGACACTAAAACCTTTAATGTAAACTTTAACCTTATTCTTTCCTGATTCAACTAATTCGCCATAAGCGCCTTCCTGTGCGCGTCTATACGCATAAAAATTAACATATAAATAATTTGCCGCTTTGTCCATTGTACTTTTTACTATTCCTAATTTTTGAACAAGTGCGTTGGCATAAAGCTTATCATATACTTGTTTTAACATTTTGTCTGGAGATTTCATAAATTTTCACTCATATTTTTCTGCGCAGAATTTTTATTCGCATTTATATAAAACACGGACAAAATATTTTTTGCTTAAAAGTGAAAAAATAAATAATTAAACTTTTTGGAAAATCATTACATATTCGTGCTTAAAGATAAAAAATCCACCCGCTAATGCACGATATCGCCAAAGATTTGCAGTTTTTCCTTTTGCTCTTTCATTTCCTTGAATATCTTTTACAATAATACCTTTTAGGCGGAAACCAAGTTTCATCATTCTTGCCATGCATTCAAACCCAAGAGGTTGAACTTCTGAATTTTTGTAACTATCTCCGATTATAAGAGCGGCAAAACGTCCTTTTTCTAACAAATCATAACCGTTTTGAGCAACTTTTTCAAACAAATCGTAGAACTGTTCGGTACTTTCACAATTTGATAAATCTTCTTTTTTATCAGAAAATTTAATAATATCATCATAAGGCGGATGCAAAATCAAAAACTGGGCTTTCTCTTCCCCCATAATATCAAGACGAGCTTTAACTTTTTCTTTTGCTAATTCTGAAGCAGAATCCGCACAAATAATATTTACATCTGTTACAAGCTGTTTTGGAGTAAATTTCTCGGAAACTTTTTCCGCCAATTCATCTTTCAATTCAACACCAATACAACGTCTTTGCATATTAATAGCTTCAATGCCGGATGTTCCTGAACCGAAAAACAAATCCAATACAACATCATTTTTCTTCGTAAAACGTTCATAAAGCTGTTGTGCAATTTGAGGTATATAATTCCCATGGTATTCATTTGAATGACCGCCGTCTTTTAATCTTGACGGGAATTCCCAAAGAGTATCCGTTTTAACGTGGTCATATGCTTTCCAATTATTCAAATCGATATCACTGTATTTCGTTGTTTTGACAGGTTTTACTACCTGCAAATCAGCTTTTTTCTGGGGTTTTAATTTTGTATTAGTTTTTACCAAGTCTGAATCTCCCTCAAATTCTGTTGCCATTCTATCTTATAGAAATGTTTCAAATTTGTAATCAAACATTTAGATGAAATTGTTTTTGTTGTAGATTGATAAGTAGATGGAGGGAAGATGTTCGAGGGAACATTTACACTTAGCAATTTTTATATGATAGCAGGATTTCTGCTTTCGATGTACGCTTGTGTATCTAACGATATTATTCAGACTCTCGGAACATTTTTAAGTGCAAATAAAAATACTCCTTTTTATTATCTGTGGGCATTTTCAGCATTTGTGCTAGTTCTTACAATAGGCATAGGCTGGTATGTAAACGGAGGAGATATGTCATTTGGCCTCTTAACCAGAATACCGGTTACAGAGGAATTTACCTTCCTTTATTTGCTACCTCCCATAATACTTATCATCCTTACTCGTTGGGGCATACCAGTTGCCACAACGTTTTTAGTACTGAGTGTATTTTCTGTCAGTGATGTATCCGTTATATGGATGATGCTTACAAAATCTGTTCTCGGATACGTAATTGCATTTATTGCGGCAATTATAATTTATAACATTATAGGCCGCCCCGTTGAAAGATATTTTTACTATACTCAAAAACGCTCCGGCAATGAGAAAATATCAAAATGGTGGATGGTTGCTAAATGGTTTTCAACAGCCTTTATTTGGTCGCAATGGTTAATGCAGGATTCCGCAAAACTTTTTGTATATTTACCAAGAAAAGCCTCTGTTTGGGAACTTGTGTTTGTCTTGGTATGTTTTACAATTTATCTTGGAATTCTGACTTACCAAAGAGGCGGAGATATCCAAAAAATTGTCAAAATGAAAACCAATGTTCAAGATCCGCGTTCTGCAACTATTATTGATATTATCTACGCATTTTTACTTTTATATTTTATAAATCTAAACAACGTACCAATGTCAACAACTTGGGTATTTATAGGTTTGTTGGCGGGTCGTGAAATTGCACTTTATCAAAGATTACGTTTTGAATCACCTAAAAAAATGTATAAACACATTCTAAAAGACTTATACAAAGTAACAATGGGGCTTGTAGTATCAATAATTGCAGTTGTTTTGTTAACTCAATTCGACTATGTAAGACAGTTCTTTGTTTCGCATTTTATGGGAGGTTAGTATGGCAAGAATAAAACAACTTTCCAAACATCTTATAAATCAAATTGCAGCAGGTGAAGTTATTGAAAGACCTGCTTCCGTAGTAAAAGAATTAGTCGAAAATTCAATCGATGCAGGTGCTACCAAAGTAAGTATTGAAATTACAAATGACTGCAGAGATATTAGAGTTGCGGATAACGGTTCAGGTATTCATCCGGATGATATTATGCTTGCATTTTCAAAACATGCAACAAGCAAAATCTCAACAGATGAGGATTTATATAATATTCATACTCTTGGCTTTAGAGGGGAGGCTCTTTCCAGTATTATATCAATTTCAAAACTTGTTTGCACCACGAGAACAGCTGATTTTGATTACGGAACACGTGTTACTTGTGAAAATTCCGAAGTAAAGTATGCTCAAACCGGCTGCGCTGTCGGAACAATCATGGAAGTTAAAAACCTTTTTTATAATATTCCGGCACGTTTAAAGTTTTTAAAAAGCTCTAATACAGAATTCGCATATATTCAAGAACTTGTACAATCAATTTCTTTGGCGCATCCTGAATGTTCAATTGAATTGAAAAAGAACGGCAAAACTGTTCTCAAAACATCAGGTCAAAACAATCTTTTGCAAACAATTAAAGAAGTTTATTCAAATGATGTCATTCCGAATTTGAAAGAGGTTTTGAAAACTGATGACCTGTCAGGATTAAAAATAAGCGGATATGTAAGTATGCCGAATTATACTCGTTCGAGCAAAAAGAGCTATCACATGTACATAAATTCCCGTGCCGTAAAAGATCCCGTTTTTCAAAAATCTATAGATACGGCATACAAAGCTTTAATTGCAAACGGGAAATATCCTTTCGTGGTTTTGAATTTGGAAATTAATCCCGCAGATGTTGATGTAAATGTTCACCCGACCAAAAAGGAAGTGAGATATAAAAATCCAAACCAAATTTTTAATTTTATTTATACCTCAATTCAAGGCGGACTGGCAAACTATATAGAACGAAAAATTGATACTCTTGAACAATTTAAACCTGAACCTTTGGAAAATATTTCAAACCAAAAACCAATACCAAAAACTGAAAATATGATTGATTTTTCAACAAAAAATTTAGAAAAATCCGGAATAATTGTCGACAAAGAAGAAGATACAGTTTATTTAACAGATGAGGCTATGGAAAAGTTACAAGTTCAAACTCAACAACAGATGTTTGTTCAAACGGAAACAGAGCCACTTATTGAAGAAAATATTATCGGACAATACAAAAACACCTACATTTTGATTGAAAAAGAAGACGGGTTGGAAATTGTCGATCAGCATATAGCAGAAGAACGCTACAATTACGAAAAATTACGTTTTGAAAAAAATATAACTTCGCAAATGCTTTTTATTTCAGATGTTGTAAGTGTTTCATCTTCAGAAGCTGAATTGATAAAAGAAAATATTGATAAATTTGAAAAATTCGGATTTGGAATAGAATTTACAAAGGATAATGAATTAATTTTCCGAAAAGTTCCGCAAATTCTTGCAAAAGTGAACCCTAAAGAAATCATTGCAGATATTCTGGAAAATATTGAAGGAGATATTGACGGGTTGGAAGAACGCATTATGCGTACAACAGCCTGCAAAGCTTCAGTAAAAGCCGGCCAAAAACTTTCACTCTGGCAGATGCAGGAAATAATCAAGAAATGGCGGACAACAAAAATGCCGTATACTTGCCCGCATGGAAGACCGATTACTCACACAATTAAACATAAAGATATTGCTGCGTTCTTTCAAAGAAATGAATAGCAACTTTATAAATAAAAATTTATAATTTTTATATTTATTTGAAAAATTTTGTAGTACAATCTTTTTATGAATATAAAGAAAATAATGTGCCTTACCTTAGCAATATTTTGTTTAGCACAAGTTACATTTGCCATAGAAGATGAAGAGCTTCTCTTGAAACCTGTTGAAGTAAAGAACGGAAGCACTTTATCGATAATCGACTGTATTGCATTAGCATACAAAAACAGTCCCAAAATAAGACGACAAAAATATAATCTTGATATAGCAAAAAGTCGTGTAGGCATTGCGAAATCTCAATATTTTCCGGTAATATCAGCAGGTGTAGGTTTTTATAACGAATATAATTCGGATAATATATACTATAACAAACACTATAGAGAACTCCCGAATGTCGGAGTTTCAATAAACAAACTTATCTGGAATTTTGGTAAAACTACCGCATTTATAAAAATGGAAGAATTCTACAAAATAGGTGCGGAATATGAATTTATGGACAGTCTTTGCGCGACTCTTTTTGACGTCAAGGCAAAATATTATAATGTTTTAAAAGAACAGGCTTTGGGCAAAGTTGCACAGGAAAA
>CAMVQX010000052.1 GCA_947169755.1 uncultured bacterium | reverse complement strand
ATAATTGGAAGATGGATTACTAAAGAAAGGTAATTTATGAAGAATTTTGGATTTACACTGGGCGAAACTTTAATGACTATTCTTGTTATAGGAGTGGTTGCAGCTTTGACATTGCCCGGTGTAATCCAGAATTATCAAAAAGATATATTTGCTACACATCTGAAAAAATTATCGCTTGATGCTGAAAATGCCGCGTATCTGGCAACCATGCATAGCGGTAAGATTAGATTTGCTGATACAGAAGCTTTTTCCAGTGCTCATGATTGTTCAAATTGTGATGCTTATATGATAACATATATGAAAGCTAAAGTTAAAGACAATATTTTCGCATCAACATACAAAAGTATCGACGGTTCTAGTGTGAATGAAAATTTCACCTGCACAGGCAAATCATACAGACTGCCGGGCAATGTTTCTGCTTGTGTAACAGAACGAACAGTTGCAAATGGTGATTTTAGCCCTTATTATCAATTTGAAGTCGATTTAAACGGAAAGCTTGGTCCAAATATCAGCGGAAGAGACTTTTTTAAATTTTATGTTGATGAATTCGGAAAATCTTTAGCGTTTGAACCCGGTCTCTCTCTTGAGCACATCTCAAAAGCAATAGAGGTTTTATTGGTAGGTAGTAGTAATTCTTGTGGCGAATTTAGCATTGATGCTAATGGCGACGGAAGTTGTGATATTAACGATCTTACTTTATTAATTGACATGAAATTGCTGTATACTCCCAATAAATCCAAGTGCAAAAAGTCAAGTGACGGCTCAAACTGCTATGCGCTGCTGCAGCAAAATGGTTGGAAAATGGAATATTAAGAGGATTATAAAATGAAAAAAGGATTTACTTTAGCAGAAACATTAATAACAGCAACAATAATAGGCGTTGTCGCTGCAATGACATTACCAATATTTGTTAATAACTATCAAAAAGACGTATTTGCTAAGCATTTACAAAAATTAGCATTGGATTTTGAAAATGCAGCTGATGTCTGCGCCGCAAATAGTGCAAAAGCAGTCTTTGCCAATGCAGGAGCTTTTTCTAAGGCGCATAACTGTGCAAATTGTGAAGCCTTTATGAAAACATACATAAATGCCACTAAAACAGATAATATTTTTGCTACATCATACAGGAGTATTGATGGTAAAAGCGTTACCAATGATTTTACCTGTGATAATTCGTACCTTACTCCCGACAATATTTCGCTGTGCGTAACTGAAAAAACTACAGCACTTGGAGATTTTAGCCCTTATTTTGAATTGGTTGCGGATTTAAACGGAAAATCAAGACCTAATCTTAGCGGCAGAGACTTTTTCAAGTTTTATCTGGATGAATTTGGTACTGTCACAGGTATTCAACCTGATATTACTATGGAAAACATTAATAAATCAATAGAGGTATTATTGAACAATACATCATATGACTGTCCACCATACTTTAATATAGATGCAAATGGAGATGGAAATTGTGATATTGATGACCTTAGTTATCTTATTGATTTAAAATTAAGTTCAAAACAGACTCAGAACAAATGTATAGAAAACAGTGACGGCTCAAACTGTTTTTCAATACTTCAGGATAATTCTTGGGTAATGGACTATTAGAATAATAAACCGCCAAACCGCACACTTGCTTGATTTGAGTAGTATTATTTGCAGCAAGTCTTAATAATTCATTTTCTTTAGCCTTATTCTGCTCTTTTTACCATTATTCCTTTTTTTGTTGCTTCCATAATTTTTATAATTGCTTGGTCACATTTATCAAGTTCTTTTTGTTTTTCAGGAGATTGTTCGCTGCGCCATTTTTGGAGTGCTTCACGGAACTCATCACCGTCAATCATACAATTACCTGTGCCTACTAATGGTGAATATTTCTTGGTAAACCATTCGTTAAATCCGGCATAAACATTTGTAATCATATCAGATACAGCTCTTGCATTATTAATAAGAAGTCGCTCATCATTTTCAATCATTTCTTTCATTTTGTCAGAAGCATTGCTATAATCTTGAACATTACCCGCGCCTACAGTCGGCCCCATACCGTATTCACGCACCATTCTTTTTGCATAATTACTTGCATATTTCATATCCATGCTAATTCCTAGTGAGCCATCCATACCATAAAATGTTTTTTCTGTTGAATATCCGCCAAACATGAAAATTAAACTAGAAAATACCTTTTCAAAAGATTCTTCATCATTTGTATCTTTACCTGGGAATACGCAGCCGCCAAACCAACCGCGCGGATCGAGCGTGACAAAATTAACTTTATTTGGCACATGCCATGGTTTACCCAAAGTTTTAGCAGCGTTGTTTATAACTTGAATGTTAGTTGCATGACCGCATTCATGAGATGTAACAATACGTTTACTGTGTTCTGCTATTTCTCCCTCATTTGGCCTGCCGTACTCCAACTGTAAAAATGCTTCGGATATATCAGCTTTTGTAATATCTTCATGTCCATTTTCTACAGCTACAGATTTTGCTTTTTTTATTAAGCTTTTTATCTCAATATAAGAATTATAGCTAGTTAAATCTACAGAAAATTTGAGTATTCTGTCATAATCATCATTCGCAAATCTAATATTATCATCTTCTAATGCCTTTTCAATAATTTTTTTTCTGTCATAAGCATTATTCATAGGAGATGCAACCGCAATGTTGTCATTAAACTTGAATGATTTCATCGCAGCTTCGCCAACCCATTCAGGACTTGGTATAGAGCCCATAACCAAAATATTAAAGCCTTCATCTTGAGCTTTGTTCATTTCTCTAATTAGCTGCGCCATTGCCTTTTCGTTATAACGCGAAACTGCTTCAGAAATTGATAAATATTCAAAATTTTCTATAAACAATACTGCTGATTTGTGCGGATTAGTCTCAGCTTGAGTTTTAACAAGCGAAAATAAATTTTTCATTGCTGCAACCGGAGATGATGTGTCACCTATAAGTTCAACCTCTTCAGTTGTAAAATCTATTGCATTTGTCTCAATATAAGGAACATGCGCATCACCTGCGATTGCTTTTGCAGTAAAATGTCTGCCCGCTCCCGGAGTTCCATCTTGAGAATAGATTAATACACCTTTTGTACCTAATTCATTATTTAATATTTGATCTACTATCAGCTGAGCATCTTTTTTCGTAGAGTCCTTACCCGTCATATCCGAAAGGTGTTTTTTTGTATCTTGTAATATCAGGATAGCGCTTTTGTCATCTGCCTTTTTAAATAAATGAGCAGATTCTTTGAGATATTGGTTTACATCTTCTTCGGTTATTTCTTTTTTATTATTGTAGTAAGAAGTGATTTTCTTAATTAACTCTTGAGTTTTTGTAGGGAAAACTCCATCCAAATTGGCGGATGCAAGTACAACTTTTTCAATAGCAGCATCTGTATACGGCGTTGATACATCTTTCATTAAATTTTCTTGATTTTCTTTGAAGTATTGCACCATTTGATCTGACGATAAAAGCGAAATACCTGTTTCTTTGAACGATTTGTACAATCCGAATCCCAGAAATGCATCATAATTAGTTAATACATCATGAAACAAAAATTTTACATTTTGCGGAGGGTTAAGTATAGCATTAGTTAAATTTTCCGGCTTTATAAAATTGCCTTTTTCGTCACGCCGCTGCATTATTATCGCTGAAGGATCAAGGATAACTATATAATTGCGTAAAGGATCTTCTCTAAGTCCTTCCATTAAAGGCCCCAAATATGAATCCGTTGTATAAGCATTCAATTCTAATATTTTAGTAGATTGGTCGCCCTGTTCTTCATGCAGCTTATGTATAGTATCAATAAATGCACGCGGATTTTGAGCTTTTATGTCGTAAGTTACGAACATATTTGTGCCTAAGGAAAGATTTCTTAAAACTTCTGCGGCTTTATTTTCGTAACCTGAGAACGGCATACGTTCTTTAACAGATTTATTATTCTGCATAAATGAATCGCATAAATCCATACACATGCTATACATCATCGACATTATAGCTCTATCTTGCACTTGCTGTGCGCAAGATAAAAATATTACGTTTGATGAAACATCATCATTGTTATCACTCCAACTCCATATATTATCTATCAATTCATCGGATAATTTTACATCATCAACACTTGCCGGTGATTTACCAGTTTTTGAGGTTTTATCAAGTACATCATCCATTAAGTGCAAATATTTTTCAAGTATTGGGAATAACTTCTTGAAATTAGATTTATCGGAATATATTGCGGGATGGATTTCTTCATTTAAGACATTATACATTGGAGGTGCTATATCTTTATTTTGACTTTTTTTGCCGCTTTCTACATCTTTCAAATACTCATATAATTCGTTTAACGAATGACGCATAACAAGCATTGGTGTTACTTCGGAATAATTGTTTTCAAATGCTTCTTTTTTTAAGTCATTAAGAAGATTCTTAGCTGATGTATCAGAATACAGCATTATATCATCTAATTTTTTTTCATAAACATCGCTTTTTTTCTTTTTCGCAGTAAATGAAATTGTATCGCCAATAAATGTATTTCGATATGGCAGTTGATTCCTCTGAGCTGCGCTATTGTTTGATTTTTTATTATAATAAGAATTTAATTCATATCCTATTTTTGTAATCATATTTTATACCCCGTTTTAAAATATAAAATTCCTAAAAATATTTTTTGCTAGCTATTAATAAAAATTTACAAACGGAGTTGATTTTTTTTATAAGTTATTGTAGTATAAGTCTTGTCAGAAAAGTTACTCACAAATACGATTTTCCAAAACTGAATTTCAGTATCTTTTGGCGTATTTGTTATATTTAAAGGTAAATAACTCCTAACCTTTAAAAAGTTAAAATGTAAAACAAACATGAAAGGTAAAAATCAATGGATTTAGAAAACAAAGATGAATTAGCTGTTGAAGAAACTGTAGAAACTGTTGAAGAAGTTGCTGCAGAAGAAACAGTTGAAGAAGAAAAACCCCGTAAAAGAGGACGCGGCAAAAAACAAAAAATTGAAACAACTGAAGAAAAACCTCAATCTGAATGGATTGAAAGAGTTGTTCAAATCAGCCGTGTAACAAAAGTTGTTAAGGGTGGTAAAAAATTAAGCTTTAGAGCTATTGTTATCGTTGGTAACAAAAAAGGCCAAGTTGGTGTTGGCTGTGCTAAAGCTTCAGAAGTTATCATTGCTATTCAAAAAGCTATTGCTGACGGAAGAAAAAATCTTATTACAGTACCTATTTTCAAAACAACTATTCCACACCCAATTACAGGAAGATCAGGTGCAGGTTCTGTAATGCTTAGACCGGCTTCACAAGGTACAGGTATTATTGCCGGCGGTGCTGTACGTTTAGTACTTGAACTTGCAGGTATTGAAAACATTTTGGCAAAATCATTAGGTTCAAAAGCTCCTTTGAACGCTGCTTATGCTACATTAGAAGCATTAAAAGCTTTGACTCCGTTCAATGAAGTTGCTAAAAGACGCGGCTTAACAATGGCAGAATTATTAAACTAGTATAAAGGAAAAATAAAATGGCTAAAACTAAAAATAAACAAATTAAAATTCAACTAACAGGCAGCCTTATCGGAGCATCTGAAGCTCAACGTAAAGTTGTTGCAGGTTTAGGGTTAAAAAAACAAAACCAAATAGTTGAACACTACGATTCTGAAACTATTTTAGGTATGGTAAACAAAGTATCGCACTTGGTTTCAATCGTTGAATAATCGTATTTTGGCCGCGTATAGCAGGCGTAGTTTCTGTGACAGTGAAAGCGAGCGGTCATACAAGAAAATAAGGAAATAAAAATGACAATTACATTAGAAGATTTGAGACCTGCAGAAGGCTCAACACATAGAACAAAAAGAGTTGGCAGAGGACGTTCATCAGGTATGGGTAAAACATCTTGCCGCGGTCATAACGGTGAAGGACAACGTTCAGGAAGCTCTGCAAAAAGAGGTTTTGAAGGCGGTCAAATGCCAGGATACAGACAAATGCCAAAATTAAAAGGCTTCAAACTTATTAACCAATTAAAATATGCTGAAATCAATGTTGGCAGAATCTCTCAATACAAATTAAAAGAAGTTTCATTGGAAAAATTAATTGAACTTGGGAGAGTATCAAAGGATTGTGCCGGATTAAGAGTTTTAGGTAACGGAGAATTAAAAGGTGCAGTTACTGTTAAAGCTTGTTACGTAACACCATCAGCAAAAGAAAAAATAGAAAAAGCAGGCGGAAAGGTTGAGTTAGTATAATGGCACAAGGAATTAAAATGCCTACAACTGATGATTTGATGTCAATGTGGCAGGCATCAGGACTAAAAGAAAAAATTCTTTTTACATTCCTGATGATTGCGGCGTTTAGATTTGGGGTCCAACTACCGTTATTTGGTATAAATAACCAAGTCTTTTCAAACATAGCTCAAGGAAACAACATAATTGGTTTCTTAGACTTGTTTTCTGGTGGTGCTCTGGGTAAAGTTTCAATCTTTGCTTTGGGTATCGGGCCATATATCACATCATCAATTATCATACAGCTTGTTTCTGTTGTAATTCCATCGTTGGAAAAACTTCAAAAGGAAGAAGGAGAAGCGGGCAGAAGGAAACTGTCACAATATACACGTATATTTACTGTAGTTTTGGCAGTATTCCAATCATTAATCTTTATGTTGTATTTGCATCATTTACCGGGGGCAGTATTGCCAAATGTTAACCCGATAATGTTCTTTATAAGTTCTATTATCGTTTTAACTTCAGGTTCAGTACTCGTTATGTGGATTTCTGAACTTATAACAGAGCGCGGTATCGGAAACGGTGGATCATTGATAATCTTTATCGGTATCTTATCCGGTATCCCTGTTTATGCTTCAAGAACTGCTCAAATTGTTGCAAATAACTCTATGATGCAATTAGGTTTGGCTACACTTTTATTAATCTTCTTTGCAGCAATGGTATTCATTGTAATTATGCAAGAAGCAGTAAGAAAGGTAATTATAGTCAATCCAAAACGCCAGGTTGGTAACAAAGTTTATGGCGGTATGAATTCATTTATTCCGTTTAAACTTAATCCGGGCGGCGTTATGCCTATTATCTTTGCAATCGCTATTTTGTTATTTCCATCAACTGTTTTAAGTTTGGTAGGACAAGCAAACTTTAAAAGCGAGGCCGTAAAAGATATTGTCGTTAAACTCACTCAATTTATGAGTCCGGACGGCATACCTTATTATGTAATATATTTCTTATTAATTGTTGCATTAACTTTCTTCTATGCATCAATTATGCCAAATATGCAGCCAAAAGATATTGCAGATAACTTAAAGAAATACGGTTCATCAATTCCGGGGGTAAAACCCGGCAGACCGACTGCAGAAGCGCTTGATAAAATATTAACCAAAACGACATTTATCGGCGCAATGGGTCTTGGTATTATTGCATTAGTTCCATCACTTGCAAGTTATGTTACAAATATCAAAACTATACAAGGTATTGGCGCTACATCATTAATCATCATGGTCGGTGTTGCTCTTGATTTGATTAATCAGGTCAGAACACACCTGTTGGCTAGAAACTATGAATCGTTCTTAAAGGAATAGTACACATAAAAATATAAAAATCACCTCTAATAAACTTAGGGGTGATTTTTTATATAGATTATTAATATATAGTAGAATGAATTTTAAAGAAAATAAATTTATCATATAAATGTAAATCCTCAACTCTTCTGATTGCTCAGTATTTGCTCTCTTTTAAGAGGGCATTTTTTTGTTAACTAATGGACAAAATTATCAAAATATAGTAATATAGCAAAAAAGAGGATTATTTTATGAGAGAACTTATTGAGAAAGACAGAAAAATTACCGTTGTACCCGCAGATTTAAAATGCGCAAACAAGGGAGTAATTGTTGATGTTGAACCGAGATATTTTACGATAGAACTTGAATATGAACCACAAGGTATCATGCGCCATAATTTTTGTGAATTTTATACTACAACAAGCCACGGAACATTATATTTTGACTCTTTTGCAGAAACAATCGATGGTAAAAGAATAAAAGTTGCAAATCCTGCAAAGCACAGATTCTTACAAAGACGTCAATATACCCGTATAAAATATATGCACGATCTTGATTTAAGATTTGAAGGCGGTGCTCATAAAATTACAACACTGGATATATCTGCAGGTGGTATGAAATTTAATACTAATGAAAATATTAATATTGAAAAAGAATACAAAATTGTTCTTCCTTTATCTGAAAAACAGGAAATAGAATGTATGTTTTCGCCAATTCGTATTGAAAAACGAGAAAATGGCGGTTACACATTGTCAGGAAGATTTGAATACCACAACGGTACTGATAAGATGACTCTAACCCAATTTTGTGCAAAACGCAGCATAGAGATTAGAAATAAATAATAAGTTTCCTTGTCTGGAGCTTAGTTGGGGGCTTGTTTGAGCTTAATAAATTTGCTAAAGAAAACTAACCGAAAAACATTGTTCACGACACCGTCGCATGGACAGAAGTTTTTTGTTTTTCATAAATTTAGACAATTTTATAAATATGATATTTCTGAAACTGAAGCTCAAAATCCTCAATTAGCACTTGCAAAAGCACAAAAACAAGCTTCTAAAATTTATAAAACAAAACAAACTCTGTTTTTAACCAACGGGTCATCAAGTGGGATTATAGCTTCCGTTTTAGCCTGCACACAACCTAAAGATAAAGTTTTGATATGGCGAAATGCGCATCCAAGTCATTTAAATGCTGTTAAACTTGCCGGTTGTGAGCCTGTATTTTATGATATTCCAATTATAAAAGAATGGGGTATCCCAGACAAAACAACACCGGAATTATTAGATTTAAAAGGAATTAGGGCTGTTATTGTTACATCGCCAACATATGAAGGCATAGTTTCTGATATTAAGACAATAAAAAAAGTGTGTTCTGAAGCTTATTTAATTGTTGATGAAGCACATGGTGCACTTTATCCTTTTTCAGATAAATTACCTCAAAGTGCAGTAAATATTGCAGATTTCACAATTCAATCACTTCACAAAACCGCAGGCGGTCTTAATCCTACTGCACTTTTACACGTAAATTGTGATATCGATGCATCTATAGCACTCAATATGATCAATACTACATCCCCATCATATCCGCTGTTGGCTTCAATTGAAGCTAACATAAATTATTTGAATTCTAAAAAAGGAAGAAAAAAAATTGATAATTTGATTTCTGAGATTGAATGTTTGCGCAAAAATACAACTAATGTTGAATTTGGCGGTGATGATATCACAAAAATCCTGATTAAGAAAAAAGGACTAACCGGTTTTGAACTTTCAGAAAAACTGTATGAATACGGCATTGAAGATGAAAAAACTAACGAAATATCTACAATGTTGTTAACAGGAATTGGAACATCATCTGAAAAATTGCGAAGATTATCTAAAATTTTAAACAAAATTTAGTATATTTTTTTTATTTAGAGCTTTTTATTATTAATTTTTATAATCCTCTATCCATGCACTTTTCGGGGTATAATGTAACGAAATGTAACAGAAAAGAATTCAAAAATTAAAGTTTTTAATCCAACATGCCGTTACACATATCACAAGGAAAAAAGACGAAAGGAAACCAAGTCATGGGTATGGCAGCTTCGCAGGCAAGGTTCTTAGGCTTGACTGCAAGAAAAACAAATGTTGAATATGAAGGGCAACAAATTAACCAACAGAGAACAACGTTGGCTAATGAAACCGCAAATTATTACAATGATTTGTTAGGTATGCAAGTTCCTGTTCCACCATCTGTTGCTGATTATACAAAGACCGTTTACACATTCCAAGACGGTTCATTGACTAATTCCATTACGTCTATGATAGCACAACCTGGCGGTTTGTATAAAATAAGTTATGTAGCATCTTGGGTAGATGATTTTGCGGCAGTTTCCGCACCTACATCCATCGTTACCAGAAAAACATCTACC